>NZ_JAATEP010000057.1:0-74075 GCF_012034275.1 Nonomuraea composti
CGACCCCGCCCTCGCCGGCTACCTCGCCCGCACCGCCGGCCTGGACGCCGAGCAGGTGGAGCACGCGCTCAGCCACCGCAGCGGGCTGCTCGCGCTGACCGGCTCCAACGACATGCGCCAGGCCCGCGCCCGCGACGACGACGAGGCCCGGCTGGCCCTGGCCGTCTACACCCGGCGCATCCGCAAGTACGTCGGCGCCTCCTACGCGCTGCTCGGCCGGGTGGACGCGATCGTGTTCACCGGCGGGGTGGGCGAGCACGACGCCGCCACCCGCGCCGAGTCCCTGGCCGGGCTGGAGCGGCTCGGCATCGCCGTGGACGCCGCGCTCAACGAGGCCGACGCGACCGGGGAGCGGGCGGTGTCCCCGCCCGGCGCCGAGGTGCCCGTCCTGGTCGTCCCCACCGACGAGGAGGGGGAGATCGCCCGCCAGACCCTCGAGCGGTGCCCCGCCTGAAGCCCTCTCAGGCCGGCGGCTCGTCGTCGTGCACCTGGGCGGCGGTGACCGCGACGGTGGTGACGATGTCGGCCACCGTCGCGCCGCGCGACAGGTCGTTGACCGGCTTGCGCAGCCCCTGCAGCACCGGCCCCACCGCCACGGCGCCGGCGCTGCGCTGGACGGCCTTGTAGAGGTTGTTGCCGGTGTTCAGGTCGGGCACCACGAAGACGGTGGCGCGCCCGGCCACCTGGCTCTCCGGCATCTTGGCCAGGGCGACGGCCGGGTCCACCGCGGCGTCGTACTGGATGGGCCCCTCCACCTGGAGGTCGGGGCGGCGGGCGCGGACCAGCTCGGTGGCGGCGCGGACCTTGTCCACGTCCACGCCCGCGCCCGAGGCGCCGGTCGAGTACGACAGCATCGCGATCCGCGGCTCCACCCCGAACCGGGCGGCGGTGCCGGCCGAGGCGATCGCGATGGCGGCGAGCTGCTCGGCGGTCGGGTCCGGGTTGACCGCGCAGTCGCCGTAGACCAGCACCCGGTCGGCCAGGCACATGAAGAACACGCTGGAGACCAGCCCCAGCCGCAGGATCTCGAACGCCGGCCTGATCGTGTGCGCGGTCGTGTGGGCCGCGCCCGACACCATGCCGTCGGCCAGGCCGGTGTGCACCATTAGCGTGCCGAAGTAGGACACGTCGGTGACGGTGTCGCGGGCCAGCTCCACGGTCATGCCCTTGTGGGCGCGCGCCTCGGCGTACGCGCGGGCGAACCGCTCGCGCAGCTCGGGGTCGAACGGGCTGAGCACGCGGGCCGCGTCGAGGTCGAGGCCGAGCTGGGCGGCCTGGACCCGGATGCGTTCCTCGTCGCCGAGCAGGGTCAGCTCGGCCACGCCGCGCCGCAGCAGGATGTCGGCGGCGCGCAGGATGCGCGGCTCCTCGCCCTCGGGCAGCACGATGTGCCGGCGGCGGGCGCGGGCCCGGTCGAGCAGCTCGTACTCGAACATCAGGGGCGTGACGACGTCGGTCTTGGCGATGTCGAGGCGCTCCAGCAGCAGCGAGCCGTCCACGTGCGCGGCGAACAGCTTCAGCGCCGTGTCGATCTTCCCGCCCGCCTCGGGCGTGAACCGGCCCTCCACCGCCGACAGGCGGGTGGCGGTGTCGAACGTGTCGTGGTCGGTGGCGATCACCGGCAGCGGGATCGCCATGCCGCGCAGCAGCCGCTCCACCGGGGCCGGCAGCCGCGTGCCGCCGGTCAGCAGCACCGCCGACAGGGCGGGGAAGCCCGGCGCCTTGTGTGCGGCGATCAGCCCGGGCAGCAGCGCCGCGGCCCGGTCGGCCGGGATGATCACCGCCGCGCCCTCGGTCAGGCGCTCCAGGATGCCGGGCAGCGACATCGCGCCCACCATCAGCGCGCTCGCCTCCCTGCCCAGGCCGTCCCGCTCGCCGAGGAAGAACCGGCCCTCGCAGGCGTCCAGCAGGTCGGCCACCGTCGGGGCGCGCAGCGACGGGGTCTCCGGCAGCACGAACACCGGCGTCGGGTGCTCCAGCGCCGGCCGCTCGCCGGCCCGGGTCACCACGACCGCCAGCTCGCGGGCGTGGTGGTGGGCCAGCTCCCTGGCCGACAGCTCCACGGCCGCGGCGACCTGCGCCGCGCTGCGGTCTCTCGCGTTCACCACGTTGATCACGGGCGTGCCCAGGTCGGCGGCCAGCCGCGCGTTGAACCCGAACTCCGTGGGCGCCCCCACGTCGGTGTAGTCGGTGCCGACCACCACCACCGCGTCGCACCGCCCGGCCAGCGCGCGGAAGCGGGCCACGATCTCGCCCGCCGCGCGCTCCACGTCGGCGTGCACGTCGTCGTAGGTGACGCCCGCGCACGCCTCGTACGGCAGCGCGAGCTGGAACCTGCTCCTGATCGTGTTGACCAGCGCGTCCTCCCGGCCCGCCCGCACCACCGGCCGGAACACGCCCACCGTCCCCACCTGCCGGGACAGCAGCTCGACCAGCCCCAGAGCCACGGTCGCCTTGTTGGCTCCCGCCTCACCCGCCGCAACATACACAGACCGCGTCATGGCACCCATTCTTGACCTCTTGGAGACACGGCAGCGCGCCCGCCCCGGGGGCGGGGCGGGCGCGGGATCGGGGCGGCTACCGGAGCCACGGGGTGCGGCGGACGATGGGCAGGTTGCCGAGACCGAGGGTGGTGCCGGCGCCGGCGAGGGCCAGGCCGACGAGGACGATCGAGTAGATGATGTGGTCGTCCATGAACGGGTTGGTGGTCAGGGGCAGCTCGGCCGCCCACATCAGGAGCAGCATCGCGGTGCCGGCGCCGGCCGCGATCCGGGTGCCGATGCCGAGCACGAGCGCCAGGCCGACCCCGGCCAGACCGGCCATGAACAGCCAGTCCACCCACGCCTGCCCGGCCAGGGCCGAGAAGAAGCCGCCGAGCGCGTGCTCGCCGGTGCCCTTGAGGAAGCCGGTGGTGGGGCTGCCGCCGTTGATCCACGCCTTGGCGGCCGGGGTGGCGAAGCCGAAGCCGAAGGTCTTGTCGAGGAAGGCCCAGAGGAAGATCCAGCCGATCGCGATGCGGGCGGCGGCCCAGACGTAGTCGACGGGGTTCTTGTGCTCCGCCTGGCCCACACTGGTGTGCATCACAGGCCGGTTGATGGTGGTGGCCATGGCGGGCCTCCCTTTCCTGTTCTTGTCGGGTTTCCCTTGCGCACCTTCATCACATCGTCTTTCGCGGCCGGTGCTCAGTGCCGGACGGCCCGGCGCCTGAGGACCTTGGTCCTCAGGCATCGGGGCCGATCAGTCCTTCATGGCCCAGTCGCGCACCTCGGGCAGGTCCTCCAGGTGCTCGACCACGTACGCCTGGTGCTCGGCGAGCTTGCGCTCGCACCACGCCATCAGGTCGCTGGCGCCGCGCGGCAGCCGCTTGGCGTTGTTGATCGCGTCCATGACGAGGTGGTAGCGGGAGGCGCGGTTGCGCACCGTCATGTCGAACGGTGTCGTGGTCGTGCCCTCCTCGATGAAGCCGCGCACCCGGAACCGGTCGGCGTCCGGGCGGCCGTGCACGAGCTGGTGGATCGCGCCCGGGTAGCCGTGGAAGGCGAACACGACATCGACGGTGTCGGTGAACAGCTCGGTGAACAGGGTGCCGCTCATGCCGTGCGGGTGGTCCTTCGGGCGCGGCAACGTCATCAGGTCCACGACGTTGACCACCCGTACCTTGAAGCCGGGCAGCCGCTCCTTGAGGATCTGCGCCGCCGCGACCGTCTCCATGGTCACCACGTCGCCCGCGCAGGCCAGCACGATGTCCGGGTCGCTGGCGCCGTCGTCGGTGCCGGCCCACTCCCAGACCCCGGCCCCGCGGGCGCAGTGCTCCACCGCCTCCTCGATGCTCAGCCACTGCAGCTGCGGCTGCTTGTCGATGACGATCAGGTTGATGTACGAGCGCGAGCGCAGGCAGTGGTCGGCCACCGACAGCAGGCAGTTGGCGTCCGGCGGCAGGTAGACGCGGGCCACGTCGCCGCGCTGGGTCAGCACCACCTGGATCAGGCCGGGCCCCTGGTGGGAGAAGCCGTTGTGGTCGTTGCGCCAGGCCGTCGAGGTGAGCAGCACGTTCAGGCTCGGCACCTTGGCCCGCCACGGCAGCCGGGTCGCCTCCTGCAGCCACTTGCCGTGCTGCACCGTCTGCGAGGCGCTGACCATCGCGAACGCCTCATACGTGGCGAACATGCCGTGTCGGCCGGTCAGCGTGTAGCCCTCCAGCCAGCCGTGGCAGTTGTGCTCCGACAGCACCTCCATGACCCGCCCGTCGCGGCCGATCGCCACGTCGTCGGCGGTGACGCGCTCGGCGAAGGCCCGGTCGGAGACCTCGAACACCGCGCCCAGCCGGTTGCTGTTGGTCTCGTCCGGGCAGAACAGCCGGAAGCTGTCGGGGTTGTCGCGATACACGTCCCTCAGCAGCTCGCCGAGCCGCCGGGTCGACTCGGCGCGCGTGCGCGCCGGTTTCGGCACGTCGATGGCGTAGTCGCGGAAGTCGGGCAGGGCCAGGTCGCGGGTCAGCAGGCCGCCGTTGGCGTGCGGGCTGGCGCTCATCCGCAGCTCACCCACCGGCGCCAGCGCGCGCACCGCCTCGGCGGGCGCGCCGGTGGCGTCGAACAGCTCCTCCGGCCGGTACGAGCGCAGCCAGCGCTCCAGGATCGCCAGGTGCTCCGGGTTGTCGCGCACCCCCGACAGCGGCACCTGGTGCGAGCGCCACGTGCCCTCCATCCGCACGCCGTCCACCTGCTCCGGCCCGGTCCACCCCTTGGGCGAGCGCAGCACGATCAGCGGCCACCGGGGGCGGGTCCCGTCCCACTCGCCGGTACGGGCCAGGTGCTGGATGGTGCGGATCTTCGCCCACGCCTCGGCCAGCGTCGCCGCGAAGCGGTGATGCATACCCGGCAGGTCCGAGCCCGCCACCTCCAGCACCTCGTAGCCGTGCCCCTCCAGCAGGCTCCGCACCTCGGCCGGGTCCTTGCGGGACAGCACCGTCGGGCCCGCGATCTTCGCGCCGTTCAGGTGCAGGATCGGCAGCACCGCGCCGTCCCGCTCGGGATTGAGGAACGACACGCCCTTCCACGACCCCTCCAGCGGCCCCGTCTCGGCCTCGCCATCGCCTACCACTGCCACGGCCAGCAGGTCCGGGTTGTCCATGACGGCGCCGAAGGCGTGCACCAGCACGTACCCCAGCTCGCCGCCCTCGTGGATCGAGCCCGGCGTGGTCACCGAGACGTGGCTGGGAATGCCGCCCGGGCTGGAGAACTGCCGGAACAGCCGCAACATCCCGGCCTCGTCCTGGCCGACGTGCGGGTAGATCTCGCTGTAGGTGCCCTCCAGGTATCCGGCGGCCACCAGCGCCGGCCCGCCGTGCCCCGGCCCGGCCAGGTAGATCGTCTGCTGGCCGGTGTGCCGGATGAGCCGGGACACGTGCGCGTAGATCAGCGACAGGCCCGGGCTGGTGCCCCAGTGGCCCAGCAGCCGCGGCTTGATGTGCCGCGGCTCCAGCGGCTCGCGCAGCAGCGGGTTGCCCTGGAGGTAGATCTGGCCGATGGTGAGGTAGTTGTTCGCCCGCCACCAGGCGTCCAGCTGCTCGACCTCCCTGTCCTCCGGGGCGGCCAGCCTGCGCAGCAGCTCCTCGTCGACGGCCTTGCGCACCTGCTCCTCCGAAACCGCGGTCATGAGCACGTTCCCTTCTGTCGGTGTTGGGGCGGGCAGCCCGCACCATGAGATCCCGGGCGCCGCCCCCGCCGACAGGGCCGGAAGTCCTCATGACCGCCACGGGTGTGCTCGCGGTCCGCCAGGTGCGGACCGACGTCCCTCGTTCCCGCGCGCCGTACCCTGGCCAACGCCGTGCTGCCCCCCGCCGGTCCTTCCGGCCTGGGCCACCGGGGGCGATCGGCGGGCGGCGCGGGACTTTCGTCCCTGACCCGGCGGGCGGGACGGAGGGCAGGCTGCAGGGATGAAACTCGACTCGGCCGGCTTGCAGGTGCTCACCCACGAGGAGTGCATGCGCCTGCTGCCCTCCCGCCCGATCGGGCGAATCGTCTTCACCGACCGCGCCCTGCCCGCCGTGCAGCCGGTCAACTTCTGCCTGCACGACCAGGACATCGTCATCCGCACGGCGGCCGGCTCCAAGCTCGCCGCCGCCACCCGCCGCTCGGTCGTGGCCTTCGAGGTGGACGACTTCGACATGGAGGCACGCAGCGGCTGGTCGGTGACGGTCGTCGGCTACGCCCGCGTCGCCGACGACCCGGTGGAGATCGCCCAGCTGCGGGAACTTCCCCTGACGCCGTGGGCACGAGGCCGCGACCACTTCATCGTCATCACCTCGGTGGAGGCCACCGGCCGCCGCATCCGGCAGCCGTAGAGCGCCCTGGCCCGCAAGGACTTTCGCGGCAAACCCGGATAACCCGGAGATCTTCGCGCCCGAAGGCCGCCGCAGGGGTAGCGCAGGGGCACCAGGGGAGGCGTAGTGTGAACGTTACCCGGACACATGCCCGTCCCCCCTGGGCTCTGATGGAGGTCCGCCGCTGTGCCGTCGCTGACGTTCAGTTCCCAGCACCTGCCCGGCGTCACCGTGATCGCGGTGGCTGGCACGATCGACACCACCACCGCTCACCTGCTCGACGACTACATCAGCCGCACGTGCCACCACGGCGACCACATCGTCCTCGACCTGAGCGAAGTGCCGTACATGCGCGGCTCGGCCCTGCACGTCCTGCTCCAGACCCACCTCGCCACCCAGCGCGACGGCGCCGCCCTCCACCTCGCGTCGGTGCAGCCCGGGCCGGCCCGCCTGCTACGCGTCACCGAGGTCGAAGGCATGCTCAACGTGCACCAGGGGGTCGAGCAGGCCATCCGCACCGCCCTCCAGGCCGCCCGCCCCTCCCCCGTCGGCGGCCCGGTCAGCTGACCCGGTTTGTCGGTGGGGCGATCTATCGTCCCGGCCATGACTTCTGCGACGCAGGCGTACACGTACGCCGCGCCCTCCTCCCTCATCGACGGTCGCCTCGTCACCCCCGGCAGCGTGCCGGTGCCGCCGCCGATCGGGCCGCAGAAGTACGGGGAGAGCGCGAACTACTCCGTGGGCGTGCGCCCCCTCACCCGCGGCGAGGAGCCCGAACCGGAGCCGTCGCCCCGGCGGATCATGGGGAGCAGCTTCGGCCACCGCCGGCCGGCCCGCTTCCTCGACGACGACGCCCCGCTGCGCGCCATCTTCATCACCTGGACCAGCGACGACGGGCCGGGCGCGGCGGTGGCGCACGAGGGCGACCGGCCGATCCCCTTCGTCAACGGCCGCGTCCACCTGAACGACTCCCCCGCCGGCGTCGCAGAGGGCCGCGACGACGACGAGCCCCTGCGGGGGCATCCCCATCCGGTCCGTACGCGGCCCGGCGTCCGGTACGACGACTCCGCGGAGGCCATGCCGTCCTTCATCCTCGACGACGCCTACGAGCGCATGGCCGAGCTCGGCGTGGACCCCGCCCGGATCGCGGCGATGCGGGCCGGCGAGCAGGTGCCCCCACCCGGCCCTGACGAGCCGCTGGTGCGGGTCACCGTCGTCTTCGTCCCGCCCCGGCTGCACGCTCCGGGCCTGGCCCGCCATGCTGCCCTCGCACCGCGAGGTCGTGGCCGTCAACTTCCTGCCGTTCCTGCTGCGCGGCCACTGGGGCGAGTGGGCGGCCCCGGCGGAGCCGGCGAGCCTGGACATCGCCGAGGGCCCGCTGGGCGAGTCCACGGCGGTGATCCTCGCCTACCTCCTGGCCGGACGCGTTCCTGGCATGATCCCGCTGATCCTGAGCATGGCCGCGCGCGGCGACCTGCCCGCCGAGGGGCAGCGCATCACGGTCACCCACGCCGAGCTCGTCGCGTTCGCCGCCGACGTGGCCCGCTGGGCGGGTGCGCGCGGGGAGATCCCGGTCGTGGCCGAGTTCGCGCGCAGCCGCCGGACGATCCGTTTCGTCCACGAGTGCGAGCGCCTGCACGCCCAGCTCACCGCGACGGAACCGACGGCGGGGGCCTGACGGCACGCCCGGCGGCGGCCAGAACGCACATCCGCGTCACCGCCGTCGGCCGCCGTCTCGGGCGGTCAGGATGCGTGTCCGCGTCACCGCTGCCGGGCGGTCGTGTCCTGGGCTCGTCCGCGTCGCGTCATCGCCGTGTCACGGCCGGCGGCAGCGGTGGTGGCCGTCGAGAAACGGTGACCTGCGGCGCACGGCGTGCGTACATTCGGCGCCGATCGTGAATCGTCATGGACGCATCACGCACGTTCCCGCTCCGGCCGCGATCGTCGCCGGCGGCCCGCCCTTCTGGCGTCATGGTGGTGCTCGGTGTCGCCGTGTCCGCCGTCCTCGCCGCCGGTTGGATGGTCTACAGCGGCACGCCGGCTCAGCCGCCGTCGTTCCCGGGCGCCGGCCCGCCGCGACCGGCCTCGACCGGCACGAGGGTCGCGACTCCTGCCCGCACGTACGCGCGGACGCCGGCCCTTCCGGCGGCGCTGCCCTGGCCGGCGGCGGGGCAGGCGGCGGTCGCGATCGCCGGGCAGGAGGGCAGCCTCCGCACGCACGGCGGGCCGGGCCCTGTGCCGATCGCGAGCCTGGCCAAGGTGATGACCGCCCTGGTGATCCTGCGCGACCACCCGCTCAGCGGGAACGCCCAGGGGCCGTCCATCCGGGTGGACCGGCAGGCGGCGGCCGAGTCCGCCAACCGGGACGAGTCGACGGTGCCGATCAGGCAGGGCCAGAGCTTCACGCAGCGGCAGCTCCTGGAGCTGATGCTGATCCCGTCGGGGAACAACGCCGCCCGGCTGCTGGCCCGCTGGGACGCCGGCTCCGAGCGCGCCTTCGTCGCCAGGATGAACGCGACCGCCGCCGAGCTGGGCATGAAGGACACCGTCTACACCGGGGCGAGCGGTTACGAGGACACCACGGTCAGCACGGCGGCCGATCAGCTCAGGCTGGCCGAGCAGGCCATGAAGAACCCGGTGCTGCGTGACATCGTCGCCACCCCCCGGGTCACCGTGCCGGGCGTCCCGGGCGCGATCGTCAACACGAACAAGCTGCTCGCGCTGCCCGGGGTGGTGGGTCTCAAGACCGGCACCAGCTCGGCGGCGGGCGCGGCGCTGCTGTGGGCCGCCCGCCCCGCGTCCGGCGACCGCGACCGGCTGATCCTCGGGGTGGTGCTGCGGCAGGGCGACGACGGTGACTCCCTCGCCGAGCGGAAGGCGGCGGCGTTCGCGGCGAGCAGGCGCCTGATCACGGCGGCCCGCCGATCCCTCGATCCCGGCGGGACGCCCGATGCCGCCACCGTCGACCGCGCCCCCGCCACCTCTCCGCGGTAGCGGCCGGAGCGTCCGCCCGCAGGGTGCGGCACCCTGCGGGCGGGGACGCCGGGGTGTGGCATGGGCGGCACCCTGCGGGCGGGAGGTGGGTGTCAGCCGGCCAGGGCGAAGGCGGCGGCGGCCTCCGCGTGCAGGCGGGCACTGGGCAGCACCGGGACGGCGGTGTCCTTCTCGCTGAGCAGCAGCTCGATCTCCGTGCAGCCGAGGACGACGCCTTCCGCGCCGTCGTCCGCGAGGTCGGCGACGATGCGGGCGTACGCGTCCCGGGACGGCTCGCTGATCACCCCGCGCACCAGCTCCTCGAAGATCACCCGATGGACCAGCTCCCGCTGCTCCCGTCCCGGGACGATCACCTCGAAGCCGTGGGCGGCCAGCCGGTCGCGGTAGAAGGGCTGCTCCATGGTGAAGCGGGTGCCGAGCAGGCCGACCTTGCGCATCCCCCGGGCGCGGACCTCCGCGCCGACGGTGTCGGCGATGTGCAGGACGGGCACCCGGGCGGCGCCGGCGACGTCGTCGCTGACGCGGCTGAAGGTGTTGCTGCAGACGAGCAGGACGTCGGCGCCCAGCTCCTCCAGCTTCCGGCCCGCGCCGGTCAGCAGCGCGCTCACGTCGTCCCAGCGGTCGGCGAAGATGAGGTCCTCGACGGTGGTGTAGTCGACGGACCAGATGAGGCTGTTGGCGGAGTGGCTGCCGCCGAGGCGTTCGCGGACCCGCTGGTTGATGATCTGGTAGTAGATGACGGTCGATTCCCAGCTCAGTCCGCCGATGAGGCCGATGGTGCGCAATGAGACTCCGTTCCTCTAACTGGTGGCGGCGAGCGCGCGGGCGCAGGCGGCGAGGCCGATCTCGCTGGAGGCCTTGACGAGCACCACGTCTCCGGGTTGGAGCAGCGCGGTGGCGAGGGTGACGGCCGCGGCGGCGTCGTCGGCGGTGTGGACGGCGACGCCCTGGCCGGCGGCCCGTGCCGCTTCGGCCATGGCGAGCGGGTCTCCCCCGCCGACCGCGATCAGCACGCCGTAGCCGAGGTCGGCGACGAGCCGGCCGATCTCGGCGTGCCGGGCGCGGGAGGCGTCCGCCTGCTGGCCCATCGCGCCGAGCACGGCGACGGTACGTCGGGTGCCGGCCAGCGCCTTGGCCGCCCGCAGCCCGGCCCGCATGGATTCGGGGTTGGCGTTGTAGGCGTCGTTGACGATGGTGATGCCGTCGGGCCGCTCGACGATCTCCAGGCGGCCGGCGGAGCGGCGCCGGGCGGCGGTGAGCCCTTCGGCGATGCCGGCGGCGTCCAGGCCGAGCGCGGTGGCGACGGCAGCCGCGGCGACGGCGTTGCTCACCTGGTGGACGCCGATGAGGTCGAGCGTGACGGGGGCCCGGCCGGTGGGCGTCACCAGCTCGAACGCGGGCCGCGCCGCGCCGTCCATCCGCACGTTCTCGGCGCGGACCGGCGCGGATCCGCCGTACCAGAGGATCTGGGCCTTGGTGCGGCCGGCCATGCCGGCGACGTGCGGGTCGTCGGCGTTGAGGACGGCGAGCCCGCCCGGCGGCAGCGCCTCGACCAGCTCGCCCTTGGCCTGGGCCACGTCGGCGAGGCCGCCGCCCATGCGCTCCACGTGGGCGTTGCCGACGTTGAGCACCAGCCCGACGTGGGGTGGCGCGATGCCGGTCAGGTACGTCAGGTCGCCCTTCCTGCTCGCGCCCATCTCCAGCACGAGGTAGCGGGTGGCGGCGTCGGCGCGCAGCACGGTGAGCGGCAGGCCCAGCTCGTTGTTGAACGAGCGGTCGGTGGCGACGGTCGGCCCGTGCCGTTCGAGCACCTGGGCGAGCAGGTCCTTGGTCGTGGTCTTGCCGACGGAGCCGGTCAGGCCGATCACGGCCGGCCCGAGGCGGCCGAGCACGTGCCGGGCGAGCAGGCCGAGCGCGGTCTGCACGTCCTCGACGACGAGGGCGGGCACGCCGACGGGCCTGGTGGCCAGCACGGCGGCGGCGCCGCTCGCGACGGCCGCGGCCGCGAAGTCGTGGCCGTCGACGTTGGCGCCGGCCGTCGCGACGAACAGTCCGCCGGGCACGACCTCGCGTGAGTCGACCGCCGCGGGCGCCGTCACGAGCGACCGGGGGTCGGGTACGTCGTGCGGCCGGCCGCCGACGACCCGGGCGATCTCGTCCAGCGTCATGGGGATCATGCGGTGCTCCTGGCGAGCGCCAGGTCGATGAGGCGGCGCAGCAGGTCGGGGTACGGGACGCCGCTCGCCGCCCACGCCCGCGCGTAGACGGAGCGGGCGGTGAAGCCCGGCATGGTGTTGATCTCGCCGACGTACAGGCGTCCCGAGTCCTCCTCGTAGAAGAAGTCGACGCGGGCCAGGCCGTAGCCGTTGATCGCGCGGAAGGCGCGCAGGGACAGCTCCCGCACCTCGTCGGCCACCCGCTCGGGCAGCACGGCGGGGATGGTGGCGATCTCGGCCCGGCTGAGGTACTTCGCCTCGTAGTCCAGCCACTCGCCGGAGACGATCAGCTCGCCCGGCACCGAGGCCCGCGGCGTGTCGTAGTCGCCGAGCACGCCGCAGATGAGCTCGCGCGCGGACACGCCCTGCTCGACGACCACCACCCGGTCGTGGGCCAGCGCCAGGTCCACCCCGGCGCGCAGCTCGTCCATGGAGGTGACGCGGGAGATGCCGATGGAGGAGCCCATGTTGGCCGGTTTGACGTACATCGGCCAGTCGAGCGACTTCACCAGGGCCCACGGGTCGGTGGTGGTGCGCCAGTCGTGCTCGGTGAACCAGACGTACGGGGTGACGGGCAGGTCCTCGGCGAGGAACGTGCGCCGCATCGCGACCTTGTCCATCGCCACGGCCGAGGCCAGGACGCCGCAGCCCACGTACGGCAGCCCCAGCGTCTGAAGGTGGCCCTGGACGACGCCGTCCTCCCCGAACGGGCCGTGCAGCACGGGGAAGACCACGTCCGCGAGGTCGCGTCGCAGCTCGACCGGCCACCTGCCCTGCCGGTCGATGATGACGGGGAAGGGCTCGTACCGGTCTCTCGGCAGAGCGTCGAGCACGGCCTGCGCCGACTGCAGCGACACCTCGTGCTCGGCGGACGGCCCACCCGCCAGCACGGCGACGCGCAAGCGTTCTGTCACGTTCGATCAGCCTTCCTCAGTGGCACGGGGACAGCCGGACGCGCCGCAGGGACGCGGGCGCCGGTCGATCCCCATCACTGTGGGACGGCGATGTCCTCGGCTCGTCAGCGCCGTGTCATGGTTGTGTCACGGCGCCGGGCACGGGGATTTTTCGCGAGCAGCGATGGGCACGGAGAAAGTGTGTTAGCCTGATGTACGTTGCAGTTATGGTACCCATAAAAACTTATGCGCGCCTGACGGAGTAATCTACGGGCGCGTTTTCTGTTTTCCGGCCAATTTCCGGATGGGCGCATCACGGCGGCACGAGATTTCACGAGGTGTGATTTCTCTCGTTTTCGGCACTGTCTGAAGGAGATCGACATGGCCACCGGCACTGTGAAGTGGTTCAACTCGGAAAAGGGCTTCGGCTTCATCGCGCAGGACGGCGGCGGCGCCGACGTGTTCGCGCACTACTCCAACATCGTCGCCAACGGCGGCTACCGTGAGCTGACCGAGGGCCAGAAGGTGGCCTTCGACGTCGTTCAGGGTCAGAAGGGCCCGCAGGCGGAGAACATCGTTCCCGCCTGACCTGGCACGGTGCGACGCCGGGTCCGGGCGCAGGCCGGGGCCCGGTTTCCGCTTGTCCTGAGCAGGCCCGTCCGGCCGGGTCCGGCCCTGTGGGATCCCGCACATTTCGCCGTGGGCTCGATTTATTCGCCGGTGGGGCGCATACTTGTCCAATGAGACGTACTTCGCCGGCCGTCCGGCGACGCCCGCCGGGCAGCCCTTTCAACACTCCGGAAATTCCGCCGCCACCGATCGAGCAGTTCACGACTGGAGATCGGGTGAGCCACGACAGATACGGTCTGGGCCGGGTCCTCGCGGTTGGCGAGGATGACACCGTTCTCATCGATTTCGGCGCGGAAACGTATCGCATCGCCTCCCCGTACGCGAAACTCGTGAAGCTGTGACGAGCGCCGCTCCGCCGCCGGTGCTCGCCTGACCCCGCGTGAGCGAGCAGGATGGTCCAGCGGGACGGGCCGCCCAGCGCGGGGCCGGGCGCTTCCGTCCGCACCGGCGAGCGGGCCTCGTCGCCGATCGGCTCTGCGACCATCCGGAGGACTCATCATCAGCCAGCCCAGCACCCGCACCGCACGCCGTCGCGTGGTCGAGACCGCGACCTTCGGCGCGGGCGACCGGTCCCACCACGACGCGGCCCACTGGACGTGCCCCCACGGGCGGCACGTCGGCCAGGGCTGCGTGGCGTGCTACGACGCCGCGGTCGAGCCCGACCCGGCGCTGCCGCTGTGGGCGGCCGTGGTGTGGTTCACCTCACCCCGGCCGATCCCGATCAAGGTCCTGCACGACGTGCACCGCCACGACCGGCACTTCGCCATCGACCAGCCCTCGACGCCGCTCGTCTTCCTCCTGACCGGGCAGGCGCGCGCCGCCCAAGGAGTGGAGGCGGTGGCCTGCCTGGTCGGGTTCCTGCTGCAGAGCCGGGGCACGATCGACGACTTCACCGTGTTCGAGGTGCGCGCCACCCGCTTCTGACCCGTCCTTCACCGGAGGAACGCGCACGGATCGAGGCCGGCCAGGTCGGCGGTCGCGGTCCACAGCCGCGCCGCGAGCACGGGGCCGGCGAGCTGGCCGCGCACGGGTTCGAGCGCGGGCCGGCCGCGCATCCCGCGCTTCGAGCGCCTGCCCTGACGGACCCGGCGGGGCGGCCGGCGCCACACCCTAACTAGTAGTTTTTTCGCGCAGTCACAGTACTGTGCAGCCGTGCGACGACTCGACATCCCCGGCCTGATCCCCCCACCCATGGAAGGCCACCTGCGGCTGGGCGACCTCCCCCACCAGCCCGACGCGATCACCGTGAACTCCCGGCACCTGAGCCGGGGCGGCCGGCCCTGGTTCCCGATCATGGGGGAGTTCCACTACGGCCGCTATCCCGCCGGCGAGTGGCGGGAGGAGCTGCTGAAGGTGCGGGCGGGCGGGGTGACGGCGGTCGCCACGTACATCTTCTGGAACCTGCACGAGGAGCGGCGCGGCGTCTTCGACTGGAGCGGCGACCGCGACCTGCGCCGGTTCGTGACCACCTGCGCCGAGCTGGGGCTCGACGTGGTGGTGCGGATCGGCCCGTGGGGGCACGGCGAGTCGCGTAACGGCGGCTTCCCCGACTGGGTGCCGGCAACCGGCTGCGTGCCACGCACCGACGACCCCCGCTACATCGAGCTGGTCCGGCCGCTGTTCGAGCAGATCGGCGCCCAGCTGTCCGGCCTGACCCGCGGGCACGGCGGCCCGGTGGTGGCGGTGCAGGTGGAGAACGAGCTGCACGACCAGCCGGGCCACCTCGTCACGCTGAAGCGGATCGCCCAGGCGGCCGGCATCGACGCGCCGCTGTGGACGGCGACCGGGTGGGGACACGCGCGGTTGCCGCCGGACGAGGTGATCCCGCTGTTCGGCGGCTACCCGGAGGCGGCGTGGGACACCGCGCACGACGGCTGGCCGCAGCAGAGCCGGGCCCACTACTTCTTCGGCCCCGGCCGGGACGACGACTCGATCGGCGCGGACCTGCGCACCACCGAGGTGACCGGCTCGGACGAGAGCCACCTGGCCCGCTACCCGTTCGCCACGTGCGAGCTGGGCGGCGGCATGTACACCTCCTACCACCGCCGGCCGATCATCGAGGCGCCCGACATCGCCGCGCTCGGGCTGGTGAAGCTGGGCAGCGGGTCGGTGTGGCAGGGCTACTACATGTACCACGGGGCGTCCCAGAAGATCGGCGCGCTGTCCACGCTGCAGGAGTCGCACGCCACCGGCTACCCCAACGACTGCCCGGTGATCAACTACGACTTCCAGGCGCCGCTCGGCGAGTACGGCCAGTTCCGCGACTCGTTCCGGCACCTGCGGCTGCAGCATCTGTGGCTGGCCGCCGACGGGCCCGACCTGGCCACCATGACGCTGACGATGCCGCCGGACGCCCCCGCCGACACCGCCGACCGGGAGACGCTGCGCTGGTGCGTGCGCTCCGACGGCCGTTCGGGGTTCCTGTTCGTCAACAACCACCAGCCGGTCGAGACGCTGCCCGCCCACGAGGAGGTGCGGTTCGCGGTCGAGCTGGGCGGGCGCGAGCTGGTCGTGCCGCGCGAGCCGGTGACGGTGCCGTCCGGGGCGTACTTCGTCTGGCCGCTGGCCCGCCCGGTCGGCGGGAGCCTGCTGCTGACCGCCACCGCGCAGCCCATGGGGGTGCTGGAGGGCGACGAGCCGGTGCACGTCTTCTGCCAGACGGCCGGCATCCCGGTGGAACTCGTCTTCGACGCCACCACCGAGGTCGAGGGCCCCGCGACGGTGGAGCGCGACGGCGACCACCTCGTGGTCTCCGACCTCACGCCGGGCACCGGCTGCCTGCTGCGGGTGCGTGACGCGGCCGGCGCCCGCGCGGCCGTCCTGGTGCTGGACGCCGGCCAGGCCCTGACCGCCGCCCAGGGGCGGCTGTGGGGCGCCGACCGGCTGGTGCTGAGCGAGCGGCCCGTGGTGATCGAGGAAGGCCGCCTGGTCGTCTACGGCGAGGGCTCCTCCGACGTACGGATCTTCCCCGCCCCGCCCTCCGCGACGGGCACCGACGGCGTGTTCGGCCTGCTGCCGGCGGCCACCGGCGGCGGCCGGGCGCCCGAGGCCAAGGTGGAGGAGGTCAGGCAGGCGGGACCGGCGCGGCCCCCGGTCATCGATCCCGCCTCCGGACGGGCCTCCGCGCCCACCGACGCCGACTTCGAGCAGGCCGCCGTGTACCGCGTCACCGTCCCCCGCGAGGCGTTCACGGGCGAGGAGGAGGTGCTGCTGCGGCTCGACTGGACCGGCGACGTGGGCCGCGCCTACATCGGCGGCCGGCTGGTGGCCGACCAGTTCTGGTACGGCCCCGCCTGGGAGATCGGGCTGCGCCGCTTCCGAGAGGAGGTGCTTGAGCACGGGATCGAGATCAAGCTGCTGCCGCTGGGCGCGGACGCCCCCGTGTTCCTCTCGCCTCAGGTGCAGCCCGCCGCCCGTCCGGCCCTGGAGCTGCGCTCGGTCACCCTCGTCCCGGTGCCCCGCACCGTGATCGTCGAGGACGCGGGATGACCGCCCTGGACGAGGCGCCGGCCGCGCTGCCCGTCATCGCCGTCATCAGAGCGCCGAGTCCCGCCATCTGAACGCGGTGATGGAGACCCTGGCCGGCGCCGGGGCGCGGGCGATGGCCGCCGTGGAGCAGGCGGTGGCGGTCGCCGGCGTGGCCCAGGTAACGACGAGAGCCCGGCAGGCCGCCGTTCAGTGCTGTGCCTGCTCCCCGTGCACCTTCTTGGCCAGCTCGACGTCCGCGATCGAGCGCTCGATGAGCGCCCGCATCGTGCTCTCGGCCGCCTTCGGCCGCTGCTTGCGCACGGCCAGCAGCACCTCGGCGTGCTTGTCGGCGGAGTCGCTGGTGAGCGTGGCGGGCACGAACTGGTCGCGCAGCCGCAGCCCCGCCTCGATCGCGGTGGCCAGCTGCGTCATCAGCTCGTTGTGCGCGGCCCGCAGCAGCGCGTGGTGGAAGGCCAGGTCGGCCTCGACGTGATCGACGGCGACCCGGCCCGCCGCCGTGCGCATGGCGGCCAGGGCGTCCTCCAGGTCGGCGAGGTCGCGGTCGGTGCGGCGCAGGGCGGCCATGCGGGCCACGACCGGCTCGACGGTGAGCCGGACCTCGCCCAGCTCGTCGAGGAACGTCTCGTCCACCCGGTCGGCGAAGCGCCAGCGCAGCACGTCGGCGTCGAGGAGCGCCCAGTGCCCGCGCGGCGCCACGAAGGTGCCGCGCCGGGGCCGCGCGCCCACCAGGCCCTTGGCGGCGAGCACGCGCAGCGCCTCGCGCACGGCGGTCCTGCTCACCGAGAAGCGCTCCTGGAGCGCCGCCACGTCGAGGTCGTCGTCAGGGGCGAGGTCGCCGTTGACGATGGCGGTGCCCAGGCTGCTGACCACCCGGTCATGCGCCCCGATCTGCCGATCTCCGTCATGGCGGAATCATGCCACGCCCGCGCCTCCGGCCACCTCCTCCGTCTCCTCAAAAACATACTAGTGCAGGAAGTAATCCTCTTTATTTTGACTCCAGCGAGGCGGAGTGGCATTCTGCCGAGCGACGAGCTCGCGTAACGCGCGGACCGTGAGAACGTTCCCCAGCGGCACCTGGATGGGAACCTGCCGCTTGGTGCTCGGGTCGGCGATGGGCGGCTCGCCCTCGAACCCCCGGTAGTAGCAGAGCCGGCTCAACGTCAGCCCCTCGGTCTCCACGCGCGCGTAACGGTCGCTCTCGGAAGGGACCACGACGAGGAACAGGTAACGCGGGACGAGAAACGGACCGGCGACGAGCTTGTTGTACTGCACCTCGTTCAGCCCGCGAAACTGCAGATCCGGCCCCTTGCACAGCGGCGCCGACCATGACTTGACCTGTACCTCGATGGCGGGCGAGGCGATATATCCCGCCCTTCCTGGATATCGAAAGCCCAGGTCGATGCCGTCGTAGTCGAGATCGTCCTGATAGACGAGGAGACCCGCCGCCGAAGCAAGCACCCTCACATAGTCTTCGGCGAACTTGCCTTGATGGTTCCGCTGGTCCAGCACGCAGTCTCCCTCACCACCGACCGCCCGATCCGCAGCACGCTAGAGAGTATCTTTCGCGCCGCCAAGAGGAGAGAGATTTCGCTTTGACGACGCCCGAGAAGCATCACTTCTCCGGCCTTTACGGACACCCTGAATGTGTGAAATCGCTCGCGACCGAACGAGGGTGCCATATCGTTGCGTGAAGCCGGCCATTCATTCCGGGAATAAGACATTCCTTCTCCAAGGCCGTTCGAACCAACGCCACGGCGCGGTGCCGGCCTCCCCTGTCTCGCTGCTCGGCCATGGGGCGGGCCCGGCGGGTGGTTCGTCTCGCGAGCTGGGCCCTCACCGGGGCCGTCCTGCTCTCCGGCGTCGTCCGGCGGCGGAAGGGCTGAGAGGTACTGGCGATCACCTCCCTCCACGTGATGTCCGTGTTCGCACGCTGATACCGATTGCGGTTCGGCCCCGGTGAAGAGGATCATGGTGGGCTGGCGCCCCGGTGCGGGGGCGAGGTCGCGTGCCTCGTTCAGGTCCGGAGCCCGACGTACACCCGTCGCCGGTCCAGGAGGTTTGCGCGTGTTGGTCGACGCTGCGCGCCGGTGCGTCCCCTATCGCCGGTCGAGCCGTTCCGAGCCGATCGGCCGATGACGCGCCCCTCCTGCAAGCAAGATCACGGCAGGTTCCAAGTCAGCGGCAAGCCGCGTCACCCATGCTGCTGTGCGGACGCCCCTGGTCTTCGGCGAAGGGAGCAGTGATCAGCAGACGACCCGCGCCCCGCCGGCCCCGCGACAGTTGACCGCTCGCACGACCCCGCCCGCCCGGCGACGACCTCGCCCGGGCCCGCGATGACGGTCACCGAGGGATGGGCCCTTTCGGGAGCCGCCCATCCGTGCACGTTCGACCATTGCTGGAAAGAGGACACATGACTACGGATGTGACGGGCGCGAACCGCCCTCTCACAGACTCGCCCCGCCGCCTGCACGAGGCGTTGGAGGAGCAGTGCCGGCGGACGCCCGATCGCGTCGCCGTCGTCGCGGGCACGACCCGGCTGACCTACGCCGAGCTCGACCGCAGGGCCAACGGGGTCGCCCACGCGCTGGCCGCGCGGGGTGTCGGACGCGGTGACCTGGCGGGCATCTGCCTCGACCGCGACGAGTGGCTGGTGCCCGCGCTGATCGGGGTGCTGAAGGCGGGCGCGGCCTACGTGCCGCTGGATCCGGCGTACCCGGCGGAGCGGTTACGGTTCATGGCCGAGGACGCCGCCGTGAGCGCGGTGGTCACCTCGGCCGTGCGGCGCGACACCGCGGCGCTGACCGGCGCCGGCACGGTGCTCGTCGACGACGTCACGCCCGCCGGGCACGGGCCCGAGGTGCCCGGCGAGCCGGGCGACGCCGCGTACGTCATCTACACCTCCGGCTCCACCGGCCGCCCCAAGGGCGTGGTCGTGGAGCACCGCAACACCATGAACCTGGTGCGCTGGGAGGCGTCCCACTACACCGCCGAGGAGCTGAGCGGCATGCTGGCCGGCTCCTCCATCTGCTTCGACGCCTCCATCACGCAGATCTTCACGCCGCTGTACGCCGGCGGCACCGTCATCATGGCGGACACCGTGCTGTCGCTGCCCACGCTGCCCGCCCGCGACGAGGTGCGCACGGTCTTCGGCGTCCCGTCGGCGCTGTCGGTGCTGCTGCGCGAGCCGCTGCCGGACGGCGTGCGCATGGTGCTGTCCGGCGGCGAACGGCTGACGGCCGCCCTGGTCGCGCGCATGTTCGCCAACCCTGGTGTACGGCGGGTGCTCAACATGTACGGCCCCACCGAGTGCACCACCGGCTCCACCATGTTCGAGGTCACCCGCGACTACCAGGGCGAGCCGCCGCTGGGCGAGCCGATGGCCGGCGCGCTGCTCAGCGTGCGCGACACCGACGGCCGGCCCGTCCCGGACGGCGAGGTGGGCGAGCTGTGGATCGGCGGGCCCGGCGTGACCCGCGGCTACCTGGGCCACGAGTCGCCGGCGTTCCGCACCGAGCCGGACGGCACCCGCGTCTACCGCAGCGGTGACCTGGTCCGGTGGGTGGACGGCGAGCTGCGGTACGTGGGCCGCGCCGACGACCAGGTCAAGATCCGCGGCTACCGGGTGGAGCTGGGCGAGGTCGAGGTGGCGCTGGACCGCCATCCCGCCGTACGCCGCGCCGTCGTCCTGTCGCACACCGACGGCGACGGCATCGCCTACCTCGCCGCGCACGTGGCGGCCTCCGGCGTCACCGAGCCCGAGCTGCGCGACTGGCTGCGCGACCGCCTGCCCGATCACCTGGTCCCGGCCAGGATCGGCGTCCAGGACGAGCTGCCGATCGGCCCCACCGGCAAGGTGGACCGCGCGGCCCTGCCCAAGCTGGGCGCCGCCCGGACCGGCGACGCCGCCTTCGTCGCGCCGCGCACGGAGGACGAGCGCCAGGTGGCCGAGGTGATCGCCGACGTGCTGGGCCTGCCCGAGGTGGGCGTGCACGACCGGTTCCCCGACCTGGGCGGGCACTCGCTGGCCGCCGCCCGGGTCGTGACCGAGCTGTCGCGGCGGCTCGGGCACACCGTGCCCCTGGCGGCGTTCCTGACCGAGCCGACCGCGGCCGGGCTGGCGGCGCGCCTGCGCGACCCCGGCTCGGCGCCGGTGCGGCGCACCGGCCGCACCCGGCATCCGCTCACCGCCGCGCAACGCGAGTTCTGGACGTTGCGCCAGCTCCACCCGCACAGCCCGGTCACCACCGTGTCCGTGCGGCTGCGCGTGCGGGGGCTGAGCGGGAGCGCGCCGCTGCGCTCCGCGCTGGACGCGGTCCTGCGCCGGCACGAGGCCCTGCGCAGCACGGTCTCCGTCGGGGAGGACGGCGTCCCGTACGCGGTCGTGCACCCGCCCGTCGCCGTCCCCCTCGTCGAGCACCCCGCCGGCGCGGACCCGGTGAAGGTGGCGCAGGCCGCGGCGGAGCACGTGTTCGACGTGACCGGCGAGGTGCCGCTGCTGCGCGCCAGCCTGTGCCCCGTCGCGGACGACGCGGCCGAGCTGGTGCTCGTCACCGACCACCTCGCCTTCGACGGCGGCTCCGTGGGCGTGCTCATGGAGGAACTGGCCGCCGAGCTCGCGGGCGAGCCCGTGCCCGAGCCGGCGGTGCAGCTCGGCGACGTCGCGGTCCGCGAGCAGGAGGACCGCCCCGATGTCGCGGTCCGCGGGCAGGAGGACCGGCCCGGCCTCGCCGTACGCGAGCGGGAGGACCGGCCCGACCTCGCCCGGCTGCGCGCGTTCTGGCGGGACGAGCTGGCCGGGGCGCCGGTGGCGGGGCCGCCGCCCGCCGACCTGACGACGTCCCGGCTGATCAGGCCGCTGCCCGGCGAGCTCACCGACGGCATCGCCGCGCTGGCCCGCGCCTGCGGCGCCACCCCGTTCGCCGTGTACGTGGCCGCGCTCGCCCTCCTCACCGGCGAGCCCGACACGCTGGTCGGCATGGTCGCCGCGCGGCGCGCCCGGCCCGAGCTGGCCCGCGTCGTCGGGCCGCTCATCGACACCGTTCCGGTACGCCTGCGGCCCGACGCCGCGCCGACCTTCCGCGACCTCGTCCGGCAGGCCGGGCAGGCCACCACGCGGGCGCTCGTCCACCAGGAGGTGCCACCCGCGGACCTGCCCCGCGCCCCCGTCCTGCTCGCCATGCAGCACGCCGACGTGCCGGTCCGCGCCGGCCGCCTCGAACTGCTCACCGAGGTCGGGTCCGGGGCGGCGGTCCACGAGTTCAGCGTCCTCGTCAACCGGACGGCCGCCGGGGCCGAGCTGCACCTGGAGTACGCGGTCGCGCTGCTCGAGCGGGAGGCGGCCGGGGCGTACCTGGATCGGCTGCTCTGGGTGCTGCGGCGCGTGGTTGCCGAGCCTGACCTGGTGGTCGCCACGTTCGAGCCGGTCACGCCGGACGAGCGGGCGGCGCTGCTGGACCGCGCGGCCGGGCCGGCGCTGCCGGGTGAGCTGCCTCCAGTGCCGGTGATGCTCGCGGCGCATGCTTCGGGCACGGCCGTGGCCGGTCCCGATGGTGCCGTGCTCACCCACGCGGAGCTGAACGACCGGGCCGACCGGATCGCCGCCGGGCTGCTGGCGCACGGGGTGTCGCGGGGCGACGTGGTCGGGGTCCGCGTGCCACGGGACCGGGTGTTGCCGGCGGTGCTGCTCGGGGTGTGGCGGGCGGGGGCGGCGTACCTGCCGCTGGACCCGGAACACCCGGCCGAGCGGCTGCGCCTGCTGATCGCCGACGCGGGCGCCCGCGTGGTGCTGACGCGCGGCGAAGCGGAGAACGCGGACGGGCCGGTGGCGCACGACGCCGATCTCCCGGCGGCGCTCCGAGCGGACGGGCCGGTGGTGCTCGACGCGGACCGGCTGGCGGCGGGGCCGCGCGCTGACCTGCCCGAGGTGCGTTCCGAGGACCTGGCGTACGTCACCTACACCTCCGGCTCCACCGGCGCCCCCAAGGGGGTCGAGGTGACGCACGGCGGGCTGGCCGCGCTCGTGGCCGGGATGATCTCGACGCTGCGGCTCGGCCCGGCCGACGTGCAGCCCGCGGTCGCGCCGCTGAGCTTCGACGCCTCCGCCTCCGAGCTGTGGAGCGTCCTGGCCGCCGGCGGCACGTCCGTCGTGGTGGACCGGGCCACGGCCACCGACGGGCACGCGCTGGCCGAGCTGATCACGACGAGCGGGGCCACGGTGATCGACCTGGTGCCGACCTCGTACCGGATGCTGGTCGCGGCCGGCTGGGCGGGCGGCCCGGCGCTGCGCGCGGTCGCGGGCGGGGAGGCGCTGGATCCGGCGCTGGCCGAGCAGATCCTGCTGCGCGTCGGCGAGCTGTGGAACGCGTACGGGCCCACGGAGACGACCGTCACCTCGACGTTGCACCGGGTGCGGGCGCACGAGGGCGACCGGGTGCCGATCGGGGCGCCGATGCCGGGCGAGCGGGCGTACGTGGTGGACGCGCGGCTGCGGCTGGTGCCGCCGGGCGCGGTCGGCGAGCTGCTGCTGGGCGGCGCCGGGGTGGCGCGCGGCTACCGGGGCCGGCCGGACCTGACGGCGGCCGCGTTCGTGGACGACCCGTTCGCGCCGGGCGGCCGCTGCTACCGCACCGGCGACCTGGTGCGCTGGCGTCCGGACGGGACGCTGGAGTTCCACGGCCGCCGCGACCACCAGGTGAAGGTCCGCGGGTACCGGATCGAGCTGGGCGAGATCGAGGCCGTGCTGCGCGAGCCGGCCAGGCCCGCAGCGACCAAGCCCGCACTGCCTGAGCCCGCGATGGCCGACGCCGGGACGACCGGTGCTGCCCCGACCGGGCCGGCGAGGGCCGACGCCGGGACCACCGGGCCCGCGTTGAGCGACGTCGTGGTGACCGTGGCGGGGGCGGGGGCGGATGCCCACCTGGTCGGCTACGTCGTGCCGGAGACGGCGGACCTGGCCGCGATCGAGCGGCACGCCCGGTCCCGGTTGCCCGGGCACATGGTGCCGCGCCGGTGGGTCGCCCTGCCGGCCCTGCCCACGCTGCCCAGCGGCAAGGTCGATCGGGACGCGCTGCCGGAGCCGGACACCGGCCCCGAACCGCCGCGCACCGCGCCCGCCACCGACGCCGAGCTGCTGGTGGCCGCCGTCTGGGCCGAGGTGCTCGAACGTCCCGAGGTCTGGGCCGGCGACGACTTCTTCGCCCTCGGCGGCGCCTCGTTCGCCGCGACCAGGGTGGCCGCCCGCCTGCGCGAGATGTTGCAGGTCGCCGTGCCCGTGCGGTTGCTGTTCGACCGCCCGGTGCTCGCCGACTTCGCCGCCGCGCTGGAGGAGCTGCTGGCCGCCGACCTGATGGAGGGGATCGAGGGATGACCGAGGTACGTGAGGACCGGATCGCGCAGCTCGTCCGGTCCAGGCTCGCCGCCGCCCTCAAGCAGAACGAGCAGGCAGCCGCCACTGAGCAGAACGGCAAGGCCCCGGGCATCCCGGCGACGTCGGCGACCGACATGCCGCTGTCGCCGGCGCAGGAGCGGCTGTGGTTCCTGGCCCAGCTCGAACCGGACACCCCCGCCTACAACGTGCCGCTGACGTTGCGGTTACGCGGCCCGGTGGACGTCGCCGCCCTGACCGGCGCGGTGGCGGACCTGGCGGAGCGGCACTGGATCCTGCGCGGCGTCATCGAGGACGGACGCGTGCGCCCCGCCGCCACCGTCCCCGTGTCCGTGGTGGACGTCGAGCCGGCCGAGCTGGAGCGGGAGCTGGCCGGGCACGCGTGGCGGCCGTTCCGGCTGGACGCGGAGCCGCCGCTGCGGGCCACGGTGTTCAGGGTCGGGGACGACGAGTGCGTGCTCGCGCTCACCTTCCACCACATCGCCACCGACGCCTGGTCGGAGCGCGTCCTGCTGGACGACCTCGCCCACCTGTACGCCGCCCGCCTCGGCCTGGAGCCGCCCCCCGCTCCCCCGTCCCTGCAGTACGCGGACGTGGCCGCGTGGGAGGCCGGCCGGCCGGACACCGACCTCGACTGGTGGGCCGGGCACCTGGCGGGCCTGCCGCCGGTGCTCGACCTGCCGCTGGCCCGGCCGCGCCCGCCCGTGCCCACCTGGGATGGTGCGGCGGTCCCGGTGGAGGTGCCGGAGGCGCTGTCGGCGAAGGTACGGGCGGTAACGGGGACGTCCCCGTTCATGGTGTTCCTGGCCGGGCTGCAGGCGTTGCTGAGCCGGCTGTCCGGCACCGACGACATCGCGATCGGGGTGCCGCACGCGGGCCGGCACCACCCCGACGCCGAGCGGGTCGTCGGCTGCTTCATCAACACCCTCGTCGTGCGCGGCGACACCTCGGGCGACCCGAGCGGCGCGGAGCTGCTGGCGCGGGCCCGCGCGGCGGCGCTGGACGCGTTCGCGCACGCCGGCACGCCGTTCGAGCGGGTCGTGGAGCGGCTGCAACCCGAGCGGAACCTCGCGGTCACGCCGCTGTTCCAGGTGATGCTCAACGTCTACGACACCGGCGCGCCCGTGTCGCTGCCCGGGCTGGAGGTCGAGGTGGGGACGCCGCCCGCGCCGACCGCCAAGTTCGACCTGAACCTGGAGCTGGGCGACGACGGCACCCGCTTCTCCGGCGAGCTGCGCTACCGCACGGACCTGTTCGACGAGGCCACCGTGCGGCGGCTGGCCGGCTGGTACCTGGAGCTGCTGGACGGCATGCTCACCGCCCCGGACGCGCCGGTACGGCTGCCGTCCGGCGACGACCTGCGCGGCCGCGCCGCGGACCTGCCCGTGGACGTGCCGCTGCACACGCTGGTCGAGCGGATGGCCGACCTCCACCCGGACGCGATCGCGATCGCCCTACCGACGGACGCGGTCGCGGACGGCTCGCTCGCTGGCGCGGCGCGGGCCGGCTCGCCCACGGGCACGGTCGCGGACGGCTCGCTCACGTATGCGGAGCTGGAGCGGCGTGCCAACCAGGTGGCTCATTGGCTGCTGGAGCGCGGGGTGCGGCCCGAGGAGCCGGTCGGGGTGCTGCTGGAGCGGCGGCCCGAGCTGGTGGTCGCCCTGCTCGGCGTGCTCAAGGCGGGCGCGGCCTACCTGCCGCTCGACCCCGTCTACCCGGAGCGGCGCAACCGGGCGGTGGTGGCCGACGCCGGCGCGCGGATCGTGCTCACGGACGCCGAACTGGCCGACGCGGCGCAGGCGTCCGGCGAGCGTCCCGGCGTGGACGTGCGGCCGGAGCACCTGGCGTACGTCATCTACACGTCGGGATCGACCGGGCGGCCGAAGGGCGTCGCGGTCGAGCACCGGCACATCACGCACTATCTCGGCGCGGTGGCGGAGGTCATCCCCGCGGGGCTCGGCTCGTTCGCGCTGGTCTCCACCGCCGCCGCCGACCTCGGCATGACGAACGTGTGGTGCGCCCTCACCACGGGCGCCACCCTCCACCTGATCGACCACGAGACGGCCACGGACCCGGCCGCGTTCGCCGCCCGCCTGGCGGCGCACCCCGTGGACGCCATCAAGATGGTGCCCAGCCAGCTCGAACTCCTCGGCACGGCCGCGTTACCCGGGAAGCTGCTGATCCTGGCCGGCGAGGCGGTGCCGGCGGACCTGGTGGCGCGGGTCAGGCAGGCGCGGCCGGACCTGGAGGTGCAGATCCACTACGGCCCCACCGAGACCACGGTGTCAGTGCTGGCCTGCGACGCCGGCGAGGCTCTGGCCCAGCTGGGCGAGGACACGGGCGCGGAGACGGGCCGGGACGCGGGTCAAGGCTCGCGTCAGGGTCACGGCCGGGCGCCGTTGGGGCGGCCGCTGGCCGACGTGGTGTGCCGGGTGGCCGATCCGTCCGGACGGGCGTTGCCGACCGGCGTGCCCGGGGAGCTGTGGATCGGCGGGCCCAGCGTGGCGCGCGGCTACCTGGGGCGGCCCGACCTCACCGCGGAACGCTTCACCGATGGCTGGTACCGGACCGGCGACCGGGTCCGGGTGACCGAGGGCGGGCTGGTCGAGTTCCTGGGGCGGATCGACGACCAGGTGAAGGTGCGCGGGTTCCGCGTCGAGCTGGGCGAGGTCGCCGCGGCGTTGCGGGCCCTGCCGCAGGTCGCGGAGGCGTACGTGCAGCCGGTCGGCGACGGGCTGGAGCGGCGCCTGGCCGCCTGGGTGACGCCGGCCACGGTCGATGCGGCCCAGGTGCGGGCGGCGCTGCGGGAGCGGCTGCCCGACTACATGGTGCCGGCCGCGATCGGCGTGCTGGAGGCGCTGCCGCTCACCCCGAACGGCAAGGTGGACCGGGCGGCGCTGCCCGTGCCTGAGGCGGGGCCGGCGGTGCGGGTGCCGCTGGCGACTCCCGAGGAGCGCCTGGTGGGCGAGGTCTGGGCGGACGTGCTCGGGCTCGCCGAGGTGTGGGCGGACGACGACTTCTTCGCCCTCGGCGGGCACTCGTTCGCGGCGACCCGGGCGGCGGGGCGGCTGCGGGAGCGGCTGGGGGCGGCGGTGCCGGTGCGGCTGCTGTTCGAGCACCCGGTGCTGGCCGACCTGGCCGCCGCACTCCCCCGCCCGGCCTCCGCCACCCCCGTACGCGCGCGGCGCACGCTGACCGGCGAGCCGGCGAACGGGCCAGGGGTCGGACAAGCGGACGGACCGGTAGGCGGGCCGGTGCCGTTGTCCGGGGTGCAGGCCAGGCTGTGGTTCCTGGCGCAGCTCGAACCGGACAGCAGCGCCTACAACGTGCCCGTCGCGCTGCGGCTGCGCGGCCCGCTGCGAGTGGAGGCGTTGCTGGGCGCGGTGCGTGACCTGGCCGAGCGGCACCACGTGCTGCGCGGCGTGATCGACGACTCCGGCCCCGAGCCGGTGATGGTGGTGCGGGACGCCGCCGAGGTGCCGGTCTCCACGGCCCGCGTGGACCGTTCGGACGTCGAGGACGTGCTGGCCGCGCACCTGGCGACACCGTTCGCACTGGACCGCGAGCCGCCGATGCGCGCGGTGCTGCTCCTCGTGAGCGACGGCGGCGCGGCGAGCGGGGAGCGGGAGCATGTGCTCTCGCTCACCTTCCACCACATAGCCACCGACGCGTGGACGCGCGGCCTGCTGCTGTCGGAGCTGTCCGCCCTGTACGCCGCCCGCCTCGGCCTGCGCCCCCCGCTGGCGCCGCCCCCGGCCCAGTACGCCGAGGTGCCGCCGACCCCCGACCCGGCCGACCTGGACTGGTGGGCCGGCCATCTGGACGGCCTGCCGCCGGTGCTCGACCTGCCCACCGACCGGCCGCGCCCGGCGGTGCCCGACCCGGGTGGGGCGGCGATCGACCTGGAGCTGCCGGCCGGGCTGAGCGAGCGGATCAGGGCGGTGGCCGCCGCGTACCGTTCCACGCCGTTCATCGTGCTGCTGGCCGGGCTGCAGGCGTTGCTGGCCCGGCTGTCGGCGAGCACGGACATCGCGGTGGGCGTGCCCGTCTCGGGCCGCGACCATCCGGACACCGAGGGCGTGGTCGGCTGCTTCCTCAACACCGTGGTCGTCAGGACCGACGTGGCGGGCGACCCGACGGGCCGTGACCTCCTGGCCCGCGCGCGGGAGTCGGCGCTGGGCGCGCTGGCGCACGCGGGCACGCCGTTCGACCGGGTGGTGGACCGGCTGCGGCCGGAGCGGAACCTGGCGGCGACGCCCCTGTTCCAGGTGATGCTGAACTACCTGCCGGGCGTGGCGGGGCCGGAGCTGCCGGGGCTGGAGGCGTCCGAGATCCACCTGCCGGAGCTGACCACGAAGTTCGACCTGAGCTGGCACGTGGTCGACGACGGGCCGGGCGTGCCGCTGCGCGGCGGGCTCGCGTACCGGACGGACCTGTTCGAGCCGGGCACGGCGGCCAAGCTGACGCGCTGGTACGCGGCGCTGCTCGACGGGCTGCTCGCCGACCTGGACGCGCCCGTCGGCGCGGTGCCGCTGGAGCCGGTGACGGGCCCGGTCGTGGCCGGCGGGCCGGCGCCGGAGCCGCCCGCCGGGGCGGTGCACCACCTGGTCGAGCGCTGGGTGGACGAGACGCCGGGCGCCCCGGCCGTGGTGGGCGCCGATCGTGCCCTGACGTACGGGGAGCTGGAGGCGGAGGCGAACCGGATCGCGCACTGGCTGCTGGCGGCCGGGGTGGGCGCGGACGAGCCGGTCGGCGTGCTGCTGGAGCCGGGCGCGGGCCTGGCGTGCGCGTTGTTCGGCATCCAGAAGTCGGGCGGCGGCTACCTGCCGATGGATCCGGCGTACCCGGCGGCGCGGATCGCCGCGATGCTGGAGGCCGCCGGGGTGCGGGCCGTGGTGACGGTGAGCGAGTTCGCGCCTCTGGTCGGGGACGGCCGGCGGGTGCTGGCGCTCGACCGGCTCCCGTCCCTGCCGGACACGCGCCCCGAGGTGGACGTCCGGCCGGAGCACCTGCACCACGTGATCTTCACGTCGGGCTCCACCGGCACGCCCAAGGCGGTGGCGGCCGAGCACGGCGGCGTCCTGAACTACCTGGGCGGCATGCTGCCGCGCATCGGCGTGCCCGGCGGGTCGTTCGCGGTGGTCTCGACGCCGGCCGCCGACTTCGGCCTGACCTGCGTGTTCGGCGCGCTGACGACGGGCGGGACGGTGCACCTGGTGCCGCGCGAGACCGCGATGGACCCGGCCGCGTTCGCCGGCTACCTGGCCGAGCACCAGGTGGACGTCATCAAGTGCGTGCCGAGCCACCTGGAGCTGCTGGCCTCGGGCGGCGACCTGGCCGCCGTCCTGCCGCGCGAGCTGCTGATCCTGGCGGGCGAGGCGTGCCCGTGGGACCTGGTGGAGCGGGCCAGGGCCGCCCGGCCGGGGCTCAGGATCCAGAGCCACTACGGGCACACCGAGTCCACGATGATCTGCCTGGTGTGCGACACCGAGGAGGTGCCCGCCGACCGGCGGACCGGGATCGTGCCGCTGGGCCGCCCGCTGCCCGGCGTGTACGGGCACCTGGTGGACGCGGCCCTGCGGCCGGTGCCGCCCGGCGTGCCCGGCGAGCTGGTGGTCGGCGGCCCCGGCGTCACCCGCGGCTACATCGGCCGGCTGGAGCTGACCGCCGAGCGGTTCGTCCCCGACCCGCTGACCGGGGAGGGCCGCTGCTACCGCAGCGGCGACCTGCTGCGCGTCGCCTCCGACGGGCGGATCGAGTTCCGCGGGCGGGTGGACGACCAGGTGAAGGTACGGGGTTACCGCGTCGAGCTGGGCGAGGTCACCACCGCGCTGCGGGCCCTGCCCGAGGTCGCGGAGGCCGTGGTGCTGCCCGTCGGCGAGGGCAAGGCCAGGCAGCTCGCCGCCTGGGTGACGCCCGCGAGCGTGCAGGCCGCGGCCGTGCGCTCGGCGCTGCGCGAGCGGCTGCCCGACTACATGGTGCCGGCGCACGTCGTCCCCCTCGACCGGCTGCCGCTCAACCCGAACGGGAAGATCGACCGGGCCGCCCTGCCCGAGCCGGTCGCCGAGCAGGCCGCGTACGCGGCGCCCTCGACGCCGGCCGAGGAGCTGGTCGCCGGGGTGTTCGCCCGAGTGCTCGGCGTGGATCGGGTGGGCGCGGGCGACGACTTCTTCGCCCTCGGCGGCGACTCGTTCGCCGCGGTGCGCGCGGTCAAGGAGATCGGCCACGGGCTGCGGGTGATCGACCTGTTCACCCGGCCGGCCGTGGCCGACCTGGCCGCGTTCCTGGGGCGCGAGGACGGCGGCGGGCTGCTGCACCGCCTCGGCGGCGGCCGGACCAGCGCGTTCACGCTGGTGTGCGTGCCGTACGGCGGCGGGTCCGCGGCGGTGTACCAGCCGCTGGCCCAGGCGCTGGGTGACCGGGTGGAGGTGCTGTCCGCCGAGTTGCCCGGCCACGACCCCGCCCGCCCGGACGAGCCGCCGCTGCCGCTGGAGGAGCTGGTGGACGTGCTGGCCGCCGAGGTGGCCGCCACCGCGTCCGCTCCCGTGGCGATCTACGGCCACTGCGTGGGCTCCGCGCCCGCCGTCGCGCTGGCCCGCCGGCTGGAGGCGGACGGCGTGCCCGTGCTGGGCGTGATCGCCGCCGCCAGCTTCCCGGCGGCGCGGCTGCCCGGCCTGGTCAGGCGGCTGTTCGGCGGCGACCGGTGGGTGTCGGACCGGATGTTCCGCGACGCGTTGCGGGCCTCGGGCGGGCTGCTCGACGACATGGACGAGGCCGCCAAGCGGACCGCCGTACGGGCGATGCGGCATGACGCCGACCAGGCGCAGGAGTGGTTCACCCGCGAACTCAGCGGCGAGGCCGCCGGTGACGGCGCTCGTGAGGGCGGTCTTGAGCGGGCCGGCAAGGCCGTGCCCTTGCGGGCGCCGATCCTGAGTCTGGTCGGGGAGCGGGACCGCGCCACCGAGCTGCACGAGGAGCGCTACACCGAGTGGGCGGCGTTCGCGCCGCGGGTGGAGCGGGCCGTGCTGCCCAGGGCCGGGCACTACTTCCTGCGCCACCAGGCCGAGCCGCTGGCCGCCCTCGTGCTGGCGCACCTGACCCGCTGGGCGGCCGGAACGCTGCCCGACCCGGTGCGCCCGCCGGAACGTACCGGCCTGAAACCCTTCTACACCGTCGCGGCCGGGCAGATCGTCTCGGCGCTGGGCACGGCGCTCAGCTCGTTCGCGCTCGGCGTGTGGGCCTACCAGCGCAGCGGCGAGATCCTGGACCTGGCGCTGGTCACGATGCTGGCGCAGATCCCGGCCGTGCTGCTCACCCCGCTCGGCGGCGCGCTGGCCGACCGGGTCGACCGGCGCAAGATCATGCTGGCCTGCGACGCGCTGTCGGGGCTGGCGATGGTGGCGCTGGTGCTGCTGCTGACCACCGGGCGGCTGGAGTTCTGGAACGTCTGCCTCATCGTCGGCGTGACCTCGGTCGTGTCGGCGTTCCAGCAGCCCGCGTGGCTGGCGGCGATCGCGCAGCTCGTGCCGAAACCGTACCTGCCGCAGGCCAACGCGCTGGCGAACGTGGGCTTCGGCGCGGGCAACGTGGTCGCGCCGCTCGCGGGCGGCGCGCTGATCGGCCTGTTCGGGTTGTCGGCCGTCGTCGCCGTGGACGTGGCCACGTTCGCGGTCGGCGTGCTGACGCTGCTGCTGGTGCGCTTCCCCGACCGGCTGTTCCGCCGGCGCGAGGAGACGTTCACGGCGGCGCTCACCGGCGGGTGGCGGTTCCTGCGCAGGCGGCGGCCGCTGCTCGTCATGGCACTCTACTTCGCGGTGGTGAACTTCTGCACCGCCCTGATGTGGGTGCTCGTCACCCCCGTCGTGCTGGCCATCGGCACCTCCGCGGACCTCGGCGCGGTCACCGCCGTCGGCGGCGTCGGCGCGGCCGTCGGCACCGGCGTCGTGCTGGTGTGGGGCGGCACCCGGCGGCGGGCCACCGGCATGATCGGCTTCGTCGTCGGGTCCGGGATCGGCGTGGTGCTCATGGGCGTGTGGCCGGTCGTGTGGCTGGTCGCGGCCGGGCTGTTCGTCCGGCTGGCGTGCATGAGCATCGGCAACGCGCACTGGCTGTCGATCATCCAGGTCAAGGTGGGGCCGGAGCTGCAGGGGCGGGTGCTCGCGGTGAACATCATGATCGCCACCGCCATGCAGCCGCTCGGCTTCCTCGCCGCCGACCCGCTCGCGGCCTGGGCCGGCCGGTTGGCCGGCGGGCCCGGCGGGGGCGCGGGCGCCGTGCTGCTCGCCAGCGGCGTGTTCCTGGTGGTCTGGGGGCTGGTGGGGCTCTGGTACCGGCCGCTGCACCACCTGGAGGACCACGTCCCGGACGCCGCGCCGCCGTCGGAGTCCGCCGCCGACCTGGACGCCGTCCAGGAGAGGGTGCTGAGCGCATGAACGCGGAAGGGACGGCGCGGACAAAGCTTGTCACCGCGGCCGACATCCGGGCGGCCGGTGACCGCATCGCCCCGTACGTCCGGCGCACGCCGCTGCTGCGGCTGCCCGGCGAACGGCTCTGGGTCAAGCCGGAGAACCGGCAGCCCACCCGCTCCTTCAAGGTGCGCGGCGCGGTCAACGCCGTGGGCCGGCTGGCCGGGCGCGGCGTCCAGCACGTGATCGCGCAGTCGTCGGGCAACCACGCCCAGGCCATCGCCTACGCCGCCGCCGAGCAGGGGGTGCGGGCGACCGTCGTCCTGCCGGACACCGCGCCGGAGCTGAAGGTGCGGGCCGCGCGCCGGCTCGGCGCCGAGGTGGTGATCGTGCCGCCCGCCCTGCGGGAGGAGGCGTGCCTGGCGCTGGCCGACCGGTTCGGCGCGACGGTGGTCGGCTCCGACGCGTTCGACGTGATCGCCGGGCACGGCAGCGCCGGCACCGAGATCCGCCTGGACCTGCCGGACGCGGGCGCCGTCCTGGTGCCCGTCTGCAACGGCGGCCTGCTGGCCGGGATCGCGGTCGCCGTCAAGGCCGCCGACCCGGCGATCCGGGTGATCGGCGTCGAGCCCGAGCTGGCCGCCGACGGCGCGGCCAGCTTCCGCGCGGGCACGCGCACGGCGTGGCCGGTGGAGCTGACCTACCGCACACGCGCCGACGGGCTGCGCGCGCCGGTGCTGGGCGCGCTGGCGTGGGAGCACATCCACCGGTACGTGGACGACATGGTGACCGTCACCGAGGACGCCATCGACACCGCCGCCGCCCTCCTCTGGCGCGAGCTGGGCGAACGCGCGGAGCCCAGCGGCGCCGTCGCCACCGCCGCCTACCTCACCCACCGGGCGCACCTGCCGCCGGGGCCGGTGGTCGCGGTCCTGTCCGGCGGCAACGTCGCGGTCGGCACGGAGACCAGGGAGGAACCGCTGGTGCACCTGTCTTGACCCTCTTGCCGTGACGAGATGGTGATCATCGTCTGGGACGATCAGCGCATGAAACGCGTGAGCGCCGCGCTGGTCGTCGCCGGCGTGCTGAGCGTGGCGATCCCCGGCGGCGCCGTGCAGGCGGCTCCCGCGCCGGAGTCGCTCGGCTCCGTCGTCACCGCGATCAAGAAGCAGTTCGCGAAGAAGAGCAGCGTGCGCTTCTCCGTCAGGCGACGCGGCGGCCCTCCGCCCTCGGACGACCTGTCGATCTCCGGCGCGTACCGCTTCAACGCCGCGGGCATGTACGCCGCCGACCTCACGGTGATCTCCCGCGAGCCGGCCGCGACGGGCCGGTCACGGCAGATCACCATGGGCCGGTACTACTACTCGCAGAGCTACGTGCGCTCCGACGAGGGCAAGTACATCTGGAAGTCGCCGCCCAAGCTGGGGAAATGGGACGCCTGGCAGAACCTCGCCGGGGTGGTCTGGGGCAAGGACCTGGTCAACGGGATCAACCCGGGCTTCCTCGACCTGGCCGCCTCTTACGACGCGGCCACCGCCGATGGCGGCACCGTCGAGGGAGTGCGGACGACCCTCCACAGCGGCACCGTGACGGTGCTCGACCTGGGCGAGAGGCAGGCCGGGATCTCGTTCGGGACCGAGGACATGGGGTCCTACGGCGGGCAGATCACCTGGAAGCTCTGGACGGGCCCCGACCATCTCCCCCGGCGCTTCCACGCCACCATGAAGTTCACCAAGCCAGAGGGCGGCGACGCCGGCACCATGACGATGAACATCGTCTACCGAGGCTGGGGATCCCCCGTCAAGATCACGGCTCCGCCCGAGCGCCTCATCGACAGCGGCTGGTGACGGTCACGGGCAGATGGCCTCGGTGACGGCTTTGACCGCAGCAGGGAGGACGGCGGCCGGGTTGGGGTTGAGGGTGACGGCGATGGCGGCCTGGCGGCGGCCGTCGGCGGTGCTGACGACGATGCCCGTGTAGCCGCGGACCCCGCCGATGTGGCCGTACACGGGGCCGCAGCCGAAGTCGTACCGGTGCACGCCCAGCCCGAAGCCGCGCACCCACGGCAGGGGGTTGCCGCGCACGGGCACGGTGCCGGTCAGCTCCCGCATGAGCGCGGGGGGCAGCAGCCGCCCGGTGAACAGGGCCTGGTAGAAGCGGGTCAGGTCGTGCACCGTGGAGATCATCGAGCCGGCCGGGCCGCTCTGGTTGACGGTCTGGGTGGTGAAGTCCGTCAGGTGGGCGTAGTCGGCGTCCGGCTCGCCCGGCAGGTCGCCGGGCATGTATCCGTGCAGGTGGCGGCCCCGGATGGCGGGCTGCCCGTCGGCGTAGTAGGTGTCGCGCAGGCGGAGCGGCCGGATGATGCGGCCGGCGACCTCGTCGGCGTACGGCCGGCGGGTGACGTGCTCGACGAGCTTGCCCAGCAGCACGTAGTTGGTGTTCGAGTACGTCGCCTCCGGGGCGCCGGGTGGGGCCGGTTCGAGGCCGAAGGCGAGCGACAGGCGGCGGTCGTCGGTGAGGCGTTCGAGGCGGCGCCGTCGCCAGTCGGCCGACGTTCTCAGGCCGAGCGCGTCGTAGAAGTCGGGCAGGCCGCTGGTGTGGCGGAGCAGGTCCCTGATGGTGATCCGGGAACCGCCGGGGACGCCCTCGACGTACCGCCCGATGGGGGCGCCGAGGTCGATCGCGCGCGCGGCGGCGAGCTGGAGGACGAGCACGGCGGTGAAGGTCTTGGTGATGCTGGCGATGCGGTAACGGTCGCCCGTGCTCGCGGGGCGGCCGGTGCGGGTGTCGGCGACCCCTGCGGCGACGTCCTCCGGCCCTTCTTCGGTACGGACGGCCAGCACGGCGGCGGGTGCGCCCGCGTCCACGACCGCCTGGACGGCACCACGGAGGTCCTGAGGGGCAGGGGCGGCGACGTTGAGCGTGGCGGCGAGGATCAGCGCGATGAGGCTTCTCATGGCCGCCGAACCTAGGCGTCGCGGCCGGGGCGGCACATCGGAGCAGGGGTGCGGTGCGGTCCTGCGCCTGCGGCTGAGGATGTCATCCTTTCGCGTATTTCGGCCGCGCGGGTCTGGGCCGGCGGGTGGGCGGCGGTTAGCGTCGTGCGGGTGAAGGTCGACAGGTGGGCGGCGGCGACCGGAGCCGGCGTCGTGCGGGTGAAGGCCGGCGGGTGGGTGGCGGTCAGCCTCGTGCGGGTGAAGGTCGACTGGTGGGCGGTGGCGGCCGGGGCCGGAGTCGTCGCGGGAAGTCTGCTGCTCGGCGGCCGGACGTCATGGGCGGGGCTCGTGTCCCTGGCCGTGTCCCTGCCCGTCCTGCACGTCGCCGGGCGGCGGTGGCCGCGGGCCGTGCTGGGCGCCTCGGCGACGCTGGTGTTCGGGCTGGCCGTGGCGGGGCTGACGGCCGGGGCGTTCGTGTGGCCGGCCAGCCTGGCGTACGCGCGGGCCGTGCTGCGCGGGCACCTCGGGTGGGCGGCGGGCTGCGGGGCGTTGTTCCTGGCGGCGGGGTCGGCCGTGTCGGGGCGGGTGCTCGCCGTCGAGGCGCTGTGGCTGGCCCTCGTCCTGGCCGGGTCGGCCGCCCATCGGGCCGAGCGGCGGCTGAAGGACGAGACGCACGCCCGGCTGCGGGCCACGGAGCGCGTGGCGATGGCCCGCGACGTGCACGACGTCGTCGCGCACACGCTGGCCGTGCTCGGCGTGCAGCTCACCGTGGCCGAGGACGCCTTCGACGCCGACCCGGCCGCGGCCAGGGAGGCGGTGCGGGTGGCCCAGCAGGCCCGGGGGCAGGCCATGGCGGAGCTGCGCACGCTGATCGGCGCCCTCCGCGACGACCCCAGCGCCCCCGGCGGCGGCCCATCCGCCCAGGTGAAGCCGCCCCCTCAGACGGAGCCGCCCCCTCAGACGGAGCCGCCCGCGCCCGGGAAGCTGGCCGCGCCCACGGAGCTGGCCGCGCTGGTGGAGCTGGCCCGCGCCACCGGGCTGGACGTGACGGTGCGGCAGGAGGGCGCACCGGTGCCGGCGCCGCTCGCCTGGACGGTCTACCGGGTGGTCCAGGAGGCGCTGACGAACACCGTGAAGCACGCGGACGCCCGCCACGCCGAGGTCGTCGTCCGGCACACGACCGGCGACGTCCAGGTCACCGTCGCCGACAACGGCCGCGGCGCCGGGCACGGCATCGCGGGCATGCGGGAGCGCGTCGCCTCCCTGGGTGGAACGCTGACCGCCGGCCCCACCAAGGCCGGTTTCGTCGTACGAGCCGTCATACCGGCACCACCCGGGCGGCCGGGATGACCATCACCGTCCTGATAGCCGACGACCAGGCGCTCGTCCGGGCCGGGTTCCGTACCCTGCTCGGCCGGGCGCCCGACATCACAGTGGCCGGTGAGGCCGCGACCGGTGACGACGCGGTGTGTCAGGCCCGCGCGCACCGGCCGGACGTGGCGCTGATGGACATCCGCATGCCCGGCCTCGACGGCCTGGCCGCCACGGAACGCATCCTGCGGGAGGTGCCGGGCTGCCGGGTGATCGTCGTGACCACGTTCGACACCGACGAGCACGTCTTCGAGGCGCTGCGCCTGGGCGCCAGCGGTTTCCTCACCAAGGACGTGCGCGCCGACGAGCTGCGCGGCGCCGTCCGTTCCGTCGCGGCGGGCGGGGCGCTGCTGTCGCCGGGCGTCACCCGCCGGGTGATCGAGCGGTTCGCCCACAGGCCCCCGCGCGCGCACGATGCCCAAGCCCGGTTGTCGGGGCTGACGCCACGCGAGCACGAGATCCTGAAGCTGGTCGCCGCCGGGCACTCGAACGGCGACATCGCCCGCCGCCTGTTCATCAGCCCGCACACCGTCAAGACGCACGTGACGCACCTGATCAACAAGCTGGGCCTGCGGGACCGCACCCAGCTGGCGATCCTGGCCTACGAGACCGATCTGGTCCGCCCTTCCGACCGCTGACGACGAATTCAAGCCGCCTGAAAACCGTGGTTAAATAGCGCCCGGAATAGCCATGTCCGCCATTTATCGAACATTGACAGGTCTCTTTACACCAGTAATACTTCTCGACGGTGATCACCCATTAGGCCGAGCACCATCCGGCCCCGGTCACAACCGAAAGGAAGATTACCCGCATGCGCATCCTGCATGCCGCGATCGCTGTCGCGTTATGTTCGGCGACGGTCGTGAGCGCCCTTTCTCCCGCTACCGCAGAGACATCGGCCGCCCCTTCCCAGCCCACCAGAGCCGTGCAGATCACAGGTCCTGGGCTCTACGTCCCGGCGACCCGCACGTTCCAGTTCGCGGAGCGCAATGGTTTCGCCGGCGCTTTCGACCGCGAATACCGCCTCACCAGACAAACGGACGGTGAAATTCAGGCGGCGAAACTGCCGCGGCCCCGCCCCGATCTGTCCGTGCTCGGCCCCGGCTGGCGGGCCGACGTCCTCGGCGGCCTGACGAGCCGGCAGCTCGACGCCGACGATTCCGCCGCCCAGGTCGCCGACCTGCATGAGGGCGAGACGATCCGGTACGCGCGGGTGGCGGGCACGGACCAGAAGACGTACAAGGCGAGCACGGGATCGACCCTGACCGTGGGCGCCGACCAGGCGACCGAGACGATCGTCCTGGGCGCGGACACCACGCTGGTGCTCACCTGGGAGCGGGTCGGCGGCGACTGGCGCGTGACCACGGTCGGCGCGGGATCGTCCGGCACCTCCAAGGTCACCTACGACGAAAAGGGCCGCGTGACCGCCGTCGCGGACCTCGACACCGGCACCGGCCCGCAGCGGACTCTCGCGCTGAGCTACGCGGAGACGACCACGGCCACGGCCGACGGCCTCGGCGACTTCGCCGGGCACCTCAAGTCGGTGGAGAGCAAGTCGAAGGACGAGGCCGCCCAGACGCTGGAGACCTACGGCTACGACCGCAAGGGCCACCTGCGCAGCGTGACGCTGCAGAAGGGCGGAACCTCCACGGTCTCGACCTACACCTACGACCAGGCCGGGAACCTGACGCGGCTCAAGTCGCCCGGCACGGGCACGTGGAGCCTGGACTTCTCCGGGGCGCGGGAGCCGAAGGCCACCCTCGTGAAGGCGGCCGACAGCCCGTCCGCCGGCATCATGAACTACCCGCCGACCTGCCCCAACGCCTCCCAGTGGATGTGGTACACGCAGGCGGAGTGCAGGGCCGCGTCTGTCGCCCACTACGGCTGGCGGAGCTCGAGCACCAGGACCACGCCCACGGGCCACACCGTCATGGGCATCACCTACGACCACTGCTCGTCGCCGACCGGAAACCAGCCGGGCGGGTATGACTTCACCGTCGCCTGCGACATGCACGACTACGGCTTCGGCGTCATCGGGAACTACTACAAGGGCGCGACCTATCACATGACGCCCGACAAGAAGTCGGCGGTGGACGACGTGTTCTACACCACGCTGCTCGACCGCACCTGCGCCGCTTACGGCTCGCCGTTCGGTTGCACGGCGTGGGCCTGGACCTATCGCCAAGGGGTGCGGCTGGGCGATCCGAAGAACGGCGCCGACGCCACCAGTTAGCCAGACGACACGGGAGGGGAATTGAGAGGGAGGGCAGTGGCCACCTGGATAGCGGGGAGTTACGCGGCGCTGGTCGTGCTCCTCGGGCTCGCCGGGTGGCTGGCGTCGCGGAGCGGCGTGCCGGACGTCTTCGTCATGGCGCAGACCGTGATGACCCTCCCGCTGAGTTATCTCGTCTCCCTGACCAGCCTGAGCGGGATCGCCTGGATGCTGGCCATCGACGTGGCGGGCCTGGTTCAGGCGGGCGTGCTGTGGGTGATCCTCGGCGGCCTCAGGACGTGACCGCGCGTCCGACGACGCCCGATCCCGCCGACCCCGCCGACCCCGCCGCCGAGGCCGCCGACGCCGAGCGCGTCACGGCGACCTCGGTGGCGGTGCGGAACGGCATGGCGACCTCGGCGGCGGTGCGGACGAGCGCGGCGAGCGCGCGGTCGCGGCGCTCCTCGCGCCAGACGGCGAGCAGCGTCGTCCGGCGGCCGTCGAGGGGCACGGCGGCCAGGCCGCGGCCGAGGTTCCGGGCGACCGATTCGGGCAGCACGGCGACCATGCGGCCGAGCGCGATCAGCTCGGCCACCTGGCCCGTGTCGCTGATGACCGGCCCCGTGCCCGGCCACCGCGCCGTCCAGCGCGGGAAGGTCTCGCCGGCCAGGTCGGACCGCGGCCCGCCCGGCGAGCCGGTGGGTGCGCGGCAGCACCACCATCTCGCGCTCGGTCAGCAGCTCCTCGGTGGCGAGGCCGGTCAGGTCGGCCTGGGGCAGGCGCAGCAGCGCGGGTCGGCCGTCCCGCCGCGCAGCAGGGCCTGCTCCTCGCCGATGCCGCAGATGAGCACCTCGACCTCGACCGCGTCGGGGTGCGCGGCGAACCGGTCGAGGAGGGGCCCGAGCAGGCCGGCGTCGCCGCCCGGTTTCGTGACCACCGTGAGCGCCCGCCCGGCGCGCTGGGCCAGCCGTTCGGCCGCCGCGAGGCCGTCCAGCGCCTTGCGGCCCTCCTTGAGCAGGACCTCGCCGGCGCGGGTGAGCGACACGTGGCGGCTGGTGCGCTCCAGCAGGCGGACGCCGAGCCGGCGCTCCAGGCGCTGGATCGTCCGGGACAGCGGCGGCTGGGCGATGCCGAGCCGGTCGGCGGCCCGGGTGAAGTTGCGTTCCTCGGCGACCGCGACGAAGTAGGCCAGCTCCCGCGAATCCATACCTTCAGGGTATGGGTGCGAGGCTCCATCGGTGTTGGGGCCGCCGACTGCCGGCTGGTGAGCTGGCCGCATGACGGGAACGAGGAGCATCGCCCTGGACGTCACCGACGCCGGCACCGTCGCGGCGGCGGCCGAGGAGGTCGCGGCCCGGTACGGACGGCTGGACGTCCTGGTCAACAACGCCGGGATCCTCGGCGACGAGCGGCAGGTCCCCGGGGCTTCTCCGAGGCGATGGCCCAGTCGATGATCGACATGGATCTCGCCGGCGAGCGCGGCGTCAACAACGCCCTGCCGCGCACCGCCGCGCGCACCACGCCCACCACGTTCCGCGCGTTCGCCGAAGAGAGCATCAAGCCGGCGCTGGCCGGCTGAGCCGGACCCCGGGGCGGTCAGCGCAGCTGGGCCGCGAGCCCGTCGAGGAGGACGCCGAGCTGCCGGTCGAACCGGCGATCGCCGTCGTCGCGCAGGTGCCCGGCGGCCTTGACCAGGTCGGCGCCCTCGCCGAGCCACGCGTCGCGCCCGGCCAGCGAGTAGCGGGCCGGGTCGGCGCCCGCGGACTGGCTGCGCTCCTGCTCCTCGATCACGAACCCGACCACGAACGCGCCGACCAGGTCGATGGCGTCGTCGGCCGCGGCCAGCGAGAACCCGGCCGCGGTCAGGCGCCCGAGCCAGTGCTCCTTCGCCCGCACCACCTCGGCGTCGGAGTAGCGCGTGCCGCTGAAGATGCGCGCGCCGTCGCGGTAGAGCAGGTATTCCGAGCGCAGGACGCGGGCGTAGGCGGCGAGGTCGGCACGCCAGCCCGCGCCGTGGTCGATCTTCTCCAGGGCCTCGATGACGCGCCGCATGACGGACGTGCTCATCTCGTCCAGCAGTTCCTGCTTGTTGCGGACGTGCCAGTAGAGCGCGGGGGCGCCCACGCCGAGCCGGGAGGCGAGCGCGCGGACGGTCAGAGCGTCCATGCCCTTCTCGTTGAGCAGCTCGAACGCCGCCGCCACGATCCGCTCCCGCGTGATGCCCTTCGCCACGGTTGACAGCTTAACAAAGTTCAGGCACGGTGGGTGACGTCGGAATTGAACTAAGTTCAGGAGCGTGTCATGCGTGCCGCAGTCGTCACCACCCCCGAATCGGCGCCCGTCTGCGCCGACTTCCCCGACCCGGAGCAGCAGCCGGGCAAGGCGCCGCTGAGGCTCGTCGGCGCCGGCCTCCACCACGTCGTCCGCGGGCTGGCCGCCGGCCGCCACTACGGCAGCGGCACGACCTACCCCCTCGTGCCCGGCGTCGACGCCGTCGCCAGGACCGACGACGGCCGGCTGGTCTACACGGGCCTCGCCCGCGCGCCGTGGGGCACGATGGCCGAGTGGCTGGTCACCCCGTTCGAGGTGGAGGTGCCCGCCGGGGCCGACCCGCTGGCCGTCGCCGCCGGCATGAACCCCGCCACGGCGGGCTGGATCCCGCTGGTCGAGCACCAGAAGGAGGCGGGCGGGCTTGGCACCGTCCTCGTGCTGGGGGCGACCGGCATGTCGGGCAGCCTCGCCGTACGGGCGGCGCTGTCCCTCGGCGCGCAGCACGTCATCGCGGCCGGGCGCGACCACGAGGCGCTGGACCGGCTGCGCGGCCTCGGCGCCGTCACCGTTCCGCTCACGGCACCCGACGCCGGGGCGGCCGCCCTCACCGCCGCCGTCGCCGAGGCGCAGCCCACGCTCGTGCTCGACTTCGTGTGGGGCCCCGTCGCCGAGGCCGCCTTCGCCGCGCTGGGCAGGACCGGCAGGTCGGCGCTCGACTACGTGCAGATCGGCTCGCTCGCCGGCGGTGAGGCGGCGCTGCCCGCGTCCCTGCTGCGCAGCCGGCCGATCCGGATCAGCGGCAGCGGCGCCGGCTCGGTCTCGAAGGCCGCGATGATCGCCGCGTTCCCCGAGGTCATCGCCCGGTTCGCCGACGGCACCTTCGACGCCCCGTACACCGCCTTCCCGCTCAGCCGGGTCGGCGAGGCGTGGGCGCACCAGGGGCCCACCCGCGCCGTCGTCGTCCCCGACCGATCTTGAGGAGAAGCGGCACCATGGAGAGACGCGCACTGGTCGTCGGGCTCGGGATCGCCGGCATGGCCGCGGCGATCGGGCTGCGGCAGGCCGGCTGGCAGCCCGTCATCGTCGAACGAGCCCCCGGCCGCCGCAGGGGCGGCTACTTCGTCGGCCTCATGCCGGAGGGCCGGCGGGCCGCCGCCGACCTCGGCATCGCCGCCCACCTGCACACCCGCAACCCGCCGGACGGCGGGAAGGCGTACTCGCTGACCCGGCGCGGCGCCCGCGAGCCCGGCCTGGGCTTCCTGCACCAGCCGGGCGCGCCCGCCGCGGTCGTCCGCGGCGACATCGAGGCCGCGCTCTGGGAGGGCGTCCAGGGGGACGGGACGAGCGACCCCATCCCCGTACGGTTCGCCACGAAACCCGTCGAGATCGACGACACCGGCGCCAGGGCCCGCGTGCTGCTGGAGGAGACCGGCGCCGCCACGTGGCACCGCGAGAGCTTCGACCTGGTCGTCGGCGCCGACGGGATGCGGTCGGGCGTGCGCCGCATGGTCTTCGGCCCGCACGAGGAGTACATGACCGCGTGGAACGCGATGATCTGCGCGTTCCCGCTGGAGGAGCAGGTGCCGTCCTTCGCGGCGGCCGACAGCGTCATCAGCGCCCGCGCGGGCCGGGGGGCGTGGGTGTTCGGGTTCGCCGACCGGCCGCCGACCGCCCTGCTGACCTACCGCACCGACGACGTCGCAGGGCAGTTCACCGGGTCGAGGATCGAGCGGCTGCGCACCGCGTTCTCCGACATGGACGACCCCGTGGTGCGGCACGCCCTGAACGCGCTGGAGCAGGCGCCGGACTTCCTGTTCGACTCGGTGCACCAGGTGAAGATGCCCCGATGGAGCAGGGGAAGGGTGGTGCTGGTGGGCGACGCGGCCTGGTGCCTGAACCTGTACTCGGGCATGGGCGCCACCTTCGCCCTGCGGGGCGGCGCCGAGCTCGGCCGGGCCCTGCGGGAGAGCCCCGGCGACCTCCGCGCCGCGCTGGCCGCCTGGGAGTCCCGGCTGCGCCCGCCCATCACCCGGCACCAGCGCCTCGCCCGGTTGAAGCGGCAGCTGTTCGTGCCGTCCAACCGCCCCGCCGAGGCCGTCCGCTCGGTGGTCGTGCGCCTCGCGTGCGCGGCCCGGGAACGCCGGCTCGCCAGGGCCCGGGAACGTCGGCTCGCCAGGGCCCGCGCCGCCGCGAAGGAAGGTCCGTCGTGACGGCGCGCCCCGCCCGGCTGCTCACCGCACGCTCAGCACCACCCGCTGGTACGAGGTGAGCGCCGGGGTGCCGGCGTCCGTGCCTTGCAGGATGAGGTGGATGGTCTGGCCGGGCCGCGCGTCACGCGGGACGCGGACCCGGGCCGCGCCGTCGCGCTGGGTCACCTCGACCGTGCCGGGATAGGTGCCGGCGTCGGTGTACTGCCACCAGGTGGCGGTGACGGCGTCGCGGTCGGGGTCGGTGACCCGCCCGTTCAGCGTCACCGTCCGGCCGGGCCGGACGTCGCGGTCCAGCGGCCCGGCGACGCTGACGGCCGGCTGGTGGTTCACCTGGGAGAACGCGGGGGTGGTGGTCCACTTCAGCCGGGCGGCGAAGTCGTGCTGCGCGGCGCGGAACCAGCGGGTGGCGGCGTAGTCGGCGGACGGGGTGCCGCCGGGGCCGACGTCGGTGCCGGCGCGCCCGCCCCAGCCGCCCCAGCTCGCGTCGGTGCCGGCGCGCAGGCCGTTGTCCAGGAGGTTCATGAAGATCGAGGTGTCCCCTTCGGAGATCCACGACCCCTTCTCCTGGAGGGCGGTCCACACGATGTAGCCCTGCTCCCGGAGCTGCTCGGCGGTCACGCCGGAGAAGCCGAAGAAGTCGAAGATGTCGCCGGGCACCATCTGCCTGCCGTCGCCCCACACCCGGTAGAACGGCCCGAACGGGCCGACCTCGGAGACGTTAGCCCTGGTCCAGGCGGCCGACAGCAGCTCGGCGTCCTGCGGCAGGACGGCCCGGCGGGCGCCGTAGCCCCAGATGGTGGTGGCCATCTGGCGGAACTCGACATCCGGCCAGTTCGGCCCGATGTACCGGGCGTAGGTGTCGTCCTGGTCTCCCCACGACTGGATGACGGCCTTCCGCGACACCTTGCGGTAGATCGCCGGCCACTGCGGCGTGCCCTCGTACTGGTCCTTGATGGACTTCAGGGCGCGGGCGATCGTGCTCTGGCCCGCGCCGGTGAGCAGGTGGAGCGGGCCGGGCTCGTCGTCGAGGAGCTTGCGCCTGATGAGGTCGGAGCCGGGAGAGTCCGTGGAGATGTCGCCGTCGAACGCGATGTTGCCGTCGAGGATCTTCGACTTCAGCTCGCCGGGGCTCGGGTAGCCCCGGGCGTGCGCCTTCAGGTTCGGGTACGCCCGCGCGTACAGGTCGACGGCCTCGTGGATGAACCGCTCTCCGGGCTTCCACCGCCAGGAGGTGCACGGGCAGAGGTTCAGCCCTGGCCGGTCGTACTCGCGGCCGGGGACGAACCACGTGGTGCCCTTGCCGTCGCCGGCCCAGTGCACGCCGCTGCTGGCGTACAGCAGCCCTTCGGTGTCGAACTCGTTGCTGTAGAGCAGGTAGCGGATCAGCGTGTTCTGGTCGTCCAGCTCGGGGTCGTGCATGAGGATCACGCGTGGCCTGCGGTCCGCGTCGCCGTGACGGGCGTCGCCGGCCACGGCGGGCGGCGCCGCGGCGGCGGTGCCGACGACGGTCAGCGCGCAGATCAGCAGGCGGCTCAGTAAGGTCGCGGTCTGTCCCATCGCTGTGCTCCGCTCTACTTGCGGGCGAAGACGCCGAAGTCGTCGGCGTTGTCCTTGGTGACCAGCTCGCAGTCGATCGACTGCTTCTCCTCCTTGCCGGTCTTGCCGGTCTTGATGAACTGGTCGGCCTGGTCCACGGCGCTGGTGGCGCCGAGCGCGGCGGGCTGGAGGGCGGTGGCGTGCATCTCGCCCGCCTTGATGGCGGCGATGGCGTCGGGGCTGCCGTCGAAGCCGACGACCGTGACCTTGTCCAGCAGGTTCGCCGCCTTCAGCGCGGCCACCGCGCCCAGGGCCATGGTGTCGTTGCCGGCGATGACGCCCTGGATGTCGCGGTTCTTCTGGATGATGGTCTCCATCTTGGTGAACGCCTCCTGCTGGTCCCAGTTGGCGCTCTCCTTGGCGACCTGCTTCATGTCGGGGTACTGGGAGATGACGTCGGCGAAGCCCTTGGAGCGGACACTCGCGTTGGTGTCGGACTCCTTGCCGACCAGCTCGACGTAGTTGCCCTTGCTCTTCATCGCCTCGACGAACGACTGCGCGGCGAGCTGGGCGCCCTGCGAGTTGTTGGAGACGATCTGCGCCTTGGCGATGCCGGTGGCGTTGATCTCGCGGTCGATGAGGAAGACGGGCACCCCGGCCTCGGTGGCCTTGCGGACGGGGCCGATGGAGGCGTCGGCGCCGGCGTTGTCCAGGATGATCGCCTTGGCCTGGCGGGAGATGGCGGCGTCGATCAGCTCGCTCTGCTTGTTCGGGTCGTCGTCGTGGGAGGCCACGGACGTCTGATAGCCGAGCTTCTCCGCCTGCGCCTTGGCCGCGTCGGCCTCGGCCTTGAAGAACGGGTTGTCGTGGGACGGGGTGATGACGGCGATCAGCCCGCCGGCCGCGCCCGAGGCGCCGCCGCTCGCGGACGCGCCGGCCGCGGGCTGCTCGCCGCCGCCACCGCCACCGCAGGCGGTCAGGGCGGCGCAACCGATGGTCAGGGACAGGGCCATGGTGAGGACACGGCGCATGATGGTTCTCCTTGTGGGGGGTGGTGCTGTCTAGTCGTGGTGCTCGGTCGCCGCGACGCTCGGGGGCGGTGCCGGCTGGTCGTGGTGCCGGGTCGCGGCGACCGCCGCGGCGGCGGCCCCCCGGCGCTTGAAGCGCTGCTGGCCCTGGTCGAGCATGACCGCGAGGATGATCACGGCGCCCTTGATGAGGATCTGCCAGAACGTCGAGACGCCCAGGATCACCAGGCCGTCGGCCAGGAAGCCGATGACGAACGCGCCGACCAGGGTGCCGCGCACGGTCCCCCGGCCGCCGCTGAGCGCGGCCCCGCCGATCACCACGGCGGCGATGGCGTTCAGCTCGTACGTCTCCCCCGCCTGCGGCGCGGCCGAGGTCAGCTCGGAGGCGATGATGAGCCCGGCCACGGCCGCGCACGCGCCCGAGATCACGTACACGATGGTCTTGACCCGGCGGATCGGCACGCCGGACAGGTCGGCGGCCCGCTCGTTGCCGCCGGTCGCGTACAGCCAGCGGCCGAACGGCGACTTGGCCAGCAGCAGCACGACCGCCACCGCCAGCACGATCATGATCCAGATGGAGGTGGGCAGGCCGAGCGGCCGGCCGCTGCCCAGCAGGCCGAAGCCGGTGTTGCCGAAGGCGGGGTTGCCGGCCAGGTTGGGGTAGGTGGCGCCGTCGGAGATGAGCATCGCGGCACCGCGCGCCACGTACAGCATGCCGAGCGTGGCGATGAACGGCGCCACGTTGAAGCGGGTGACGAGCACGCCGTTGACGACGCCGACCAGCGCGCCGACGCCGACGCACAGCACGATCACCACCCACACGGGCGGATAGGCGATCACGCCGCCGACGTGCAGGCCGCCCAGCAGCTCGCCGGCGACCACGCCGGACAGGCCGACGATCGAGCCGACCGACAGGTCGATGCCGCCCTTGAGGATGACCAGCAGCATGCCGAGCGCGATCACGGCGTTGATCGCCACGTGCTTGGTCATGGTGATCAGGTTCGGGACGGTCAGGAACGCGTCGGACAGCACGCTGAACACCACGATGAGCACGGCCAGGGCGATGAACGCGCGCAGCTCGAAGGCCACGTTCAGGAGGGACAGCCGGCGGGCCGTGGCGGCGGCCCGGTCCGGCCGGGCGGTCTCGGCCGCCGGCGTGGACGTGGTCGAGGTCATCGGAGCGCACCTCCGTTCGTGGCGCCGTCGGATACGCGCATGAGTTCCTCCCGATCGATCTCTCCGCGCCGGTACTCGCCGACGACGGTGCCGCGGGCGAGCACGAGCAGCCGGTCGGGGATGTGCAGGGCTTCCTCGGCTTCGGAGGTGGTGAACAACACGGCCAGCCCGCGGCGCGCCTGCACGGCCATGAGCTGGAAGATGTCGGCCTTGGCGCCGACGTCCACGCCGCGCGACGGCTCGTCCAGCAGCAGCACGCGCGGCCCGGTCAGCAGCGCCTTGCCGATGACGACTTTCTGCTGGTTGCCGCCGCTGAGCGAGCCGATGGCCGCCTTGGCGCCGCTGGTCTTGACGGTGATGTCGGTGATGACGCGGCGCACGGCCGCGCCCTCGCGGGCGGCCGAGACGAACAGCCGCCGCACGTACTGGTAGAGGCCGGCCAGCGACAGGTTCTCGCCGACGGTCATGGTCTGCACGAGCCCGTCGCGCTGCCGGTCCTCGGGGACGAGGATGAGGCCGCGCCGGATGCGGTCGCGGATGCCCGCCCGGGTCAGCGGCTCGCCGGCCAGGACGATCTCGCCGGACGCGGGCGGGATGCGCCCGGCGAGCGCTTCGAGCAGTTCCGTACGTCCGGAGCCCATGAGCCCGTAGACGCCGACGATCTCCCCGGCGCGCAGGGTCAGGCTCACGCCGCCGACGGCGAGCCGGTCGGGGTTGGCGGGGTCGGTCACGACCAGCTCCCGCAGGTCGAGCACGGGCTCCCCCGCCTGCGAGTCGCGGTCGGGGAACAGGGTGTCCTGGTCGCGGCCGACCATCTGCTCGACGATCCAGCGCAGGTCCACCTCGGCCGCCTCGGCGGTGGCCACCAGCGTGCCGTCACGCAGCACCACCACGTCGTCGGCGATGTCGAGCGCCTCGTCCAGGTGGTGGGAGATGTAGACGACGGCGACCCCGCGCGAGGTCAGGTCTCGGATGACCCTGAACAGCACCTCCACCTCGGGCGCGGTGAGCGCGGAGGTGGGCTCGTCCATGATCAGCACACGGGTGTCCTGGAGCAGCGCCCGGGCGATCTCCACGATCTGCTGCTGGCCGAGCCGCAGGTCGGCCACCGGCGTGTCCGGGTCGAGGTCCTCCTCCAGGGTGCGCAGCACGGCGAGCGTGCGCTCGCGCTGCGCCCCGCGGTCCACCGCGCCGAACGGGGTGCGCAGCTCGCGGGCCAGGAACAGGTTGTCGGTGATGCTGAGGTTCGGGCACAGGCTCAGCTCCTGGTGGATGATGGCGATGCCCTGGTCGGCGGCGTCCCGCGAGGAGGCCAGCCGCACCGGCCTGCCGTCCAGCTCGACGTGGCCGGTCGTGGGCTGCTCGATCCCGGCCAGGATCTTCATCAGCGTGGACTTTCCGGCGCCGTTCTCCCCGAACAGCGCGGTGACGCGGCCGGGCGCGACGGCGAAGTCCACGCCCTTGAGCGCGTGCGTGCCGCCGTAGACCTTGGTGACCTCGCGGGCCCGCAGCGTCATGAGATCTCCACCGGGGTGATCGTCACCGTCTGCGGGGTGAGCAGGGTGAACGCGCCGGTGAACGAGATCTCCTTGCCGTCCAGGGCGGCCGCGTCCAGGCTCTTGAGGAGCGTGGCGCGCAGCTCGTCGTTCAGCGCGGTCGCCGCGTCGGCGTACTCGACCTGGTTGGTGAACTGGCCGAACGTGATGAAGCCGGCGGCGTCGCGCAGCGCGGTGCCGTTGATGGCCGGGCCGATCTGCAGCGACACCCGCGTGCCGGGCGGCACGCCCTCGACGGTCACCGGCAGCAGACCCGAGCGGGCCTGCCCGGCCTCGCCCCTGCCCTTGACGGCGAAGGTGTACGGGCCGGTGCCCTGGCGCTTGCCGTACGTCCGCCCGGCCGCCTCCTTGTCCTCGGCCAGCGCCTTGAGCAGCACCGGCAGGTCCACGGCGGACTGCTTGATGGCCGGCACGACCTTGGCCTCGTAGTTCCGCGCGCCGAACGCGGCCGGGTCGAACGTCGCGGGCGCCGCCGCGGCGGCCGTCTCGGCGGTGCGGTACTCCGTGTCCACCGCCATGAGCACGACCAGCGCGGCGACCGCCGCGCCGGCGATCCAGCGGGCCGGCACCCTCGCGGTCATGTGCTGCTCCTTTCCTCGTCGGGACGGGCCCGGCTGTCCTCGCGGGCGTCCTGGCTCTCCTCGCGGGCGTCCTGGCTCTCCTGGCAGGGCCGGGCCCGGCGGACCGCCGCACGCCAGGTGGCGTGGCGCGCCCGCCGGTAGGAGCCGTCCGCCGCCGGCCGGAACTCCTCGGCCGGCCTCGGGCGGCACTCCAGCTCCTCGGTCGTCCAGAGCCCGGCGGCGAGCCCGGCGGCGTCGGCGGCGCCGAGCGCGGACAGGTCGTGCTCGCCGGAGCGCGCCACGGTGCGCCCGCTGAGGTCGGCCTGGAGCCGCATGAGCCGGGCGCTGCGGGTGAGCCCGCCGTCCGCCATGAGGACGCGGACCTGCCCGGCCGCCTCCTCGACGGCGGTCACGACGTCCTCGACCTGGAAGGCGACGGCCTCCAGCGCGGCGGCGGCGAGCTGGGCGCGCCGCGTGCCGAGGGAGAAGCCGGTGATGACGGGGGTGGCGTCCGGCTCCCACCAGGGGGCGCCGAGCCCGCCGAACGCGGGCACGAACGTCACCCCGTCCGCGTCGGCGCCCTCCGCCTCGGCCAGCAGCGTCTCGGCGGGCACGCCCAGCAGCTCCGACAGCCAGGTGATGGTCCGGCCGGTGGCGCGGATGTTGCCTTCGACGGCCGGGACGGGCCCGTCGCCGAGGTCCCAGGCGATGCTGCGGCACAGCCCCGCCGACCGTCCACCGCCGATGGCCATCACCGACGAGCCGGTCCCGTAGGTCGCCTTGACGACGCCGGGCCGCCAGCCGGCGTGGGCGAACATCGCCGCGTGCGAGTCTCCCAGGACGGCCAGCACCGGCACCCCGTCCGGCAGCGGCGCGAGGTCGCGGACGGCGGGGAACGGCCCGAACGAGGACACGACGCGCGGCAGCACCTCGGCCGGCACCCCGAACAGCTCCAGCAGCCCCGGGTCCCACCGCGCGGTCTCGACGCCGAGGAGCTGGGTGCGGGAGGCGTTGCCGGCCTCGATGACGTGCTCCCCGCCGAAGCGGCTGAGCAGCCACGAGTCGACCGTCCCGAGACAGACCTCGCTCCGCCCGTACGTGTCGAGCAGCCAGCGCGCCTTGAGCGCGGAGAACATCGGGTCCAGCGGCATCCCGCTGACCGAGCGCACCAGCTCGGCCTCGGCGGCCAGCTCGCGGCAGCGGCCGGTGGTGCGCTGGTCCTGCCAGCTCAGCAGCGGCCCGAGCGGCTTGCCGGTGCGGCGCTCCCACAGGACGAGGGATTCGCGCTGGTTGCTGATCCCGACGCCGGCGACCCGGCGGGCCCGGTCGGGGGTGACGCATGCGGCGACCGCCTGCCGCACGCTCTGCCACAGCTCCTCCGGGTCCTGCTCCACCCAGCCCGGCCGGGGCTGGGTCTCGGCGAGCGGTGCGGACGCGCGGGAGAGCACGCGCCCTTCGCCGTCCACAAGGAGGGCCTTGGTGGAGCTGGTGCCCTGGTCGATGGCCAGGATGAGCGGGCTAGCCATGGCGGGCGAGGCTCCGTGCGGCGTCGGCGATGCCTTCGGGGGACATGCCGTAACGGTCGAGCAGGAAGGCCGCGGAGCCGGTGGGGGCGAACCCGGGGATGCCGAGGATGGTGACGCGGGCCGGGTGGTGCTGGACGACGGTCTCGGCGACGGCACCTCCGAGGCCGCCGGCGATGGTCGACTCCTCGACGGTGACGATGCCCGCGGTCTCCCGCGCCGCCGCCACCACCGCGTCCACGTCGAGCGGCTTGACCGTCGGCATCGACAGCACCCGCGCCGAGATCCCTTCGGCTTCGAGCTGCTCGGCGGCCACCAGGGCGCGCCACAGCACGGTGCCGTTGGCGATCAGCGTCACGTCGCCGCCGTCGCGCAACGTCACCGCCCGGCCGGGGGTGAAGGTGTAGTCGTCGGCGTTGACCTGCGGCACGCTCATGCGGCTGACCCGGACGAACACCGGCCCCTCCACCTGGGCGGCCCAGCGCAGCGCGGCGCTCGTCTCGACCGGGTCGGCCGGGACGATGACGGTCAGGTTGTCGATCGCCCGCAGCCAGGCGATGTCCTCGATGGAGTGGTGGGTGGGACCCAGCTCGCCATAGGCCAGGCCGGGGCTCATGCCGCACAGCTTGACGTTGTGGTTGGAGTAGGCGACATCGGCCTTGATCTGCTCCAGCGCCCGCGCGGTCAGGAAGCAGGAGGCCGCCGAGACGAACGGGATGCGCCCGCCGTTGGCCAGGCCGGCGGCCACGCCGACCATATCCTGCTCGGCGATGCCGACGTTGATCAGCCGATCGGGGAAGGAGCTGCGGAAGCCGGTGAGCTTGCTGGAGCCGACCGAGTCGTTGACCACGCCGACGATCCGATGGTCCTCGTGCGCCAGCTCCGACAGGGTCGCCACGTAGGCGTCCCGGCAGTCGAAGCGGGGCCGGTCGGCGACCGAGGGGGGCGGGGTCATGGCTTGTCCTCCAGTTCGGCGAGCGCCTGGTGGTACTCGGCTTCGTCCGGCACCTTGTGGTGCCAGGCGACGTTGTCGCTCATGAACGAGATCGGATGACCCTTGTGCGTGTGGGCGATCACGAAGGTGGGCCTGCCCGGCTGGGCCGGCACCTGCGCCAGCACGTCCAGCAGCGTTCCGTGGTCGTGCCCGTCCACCTCAGCCACGGCGAACCCGAAGGCGGTGGCCTTGTCGTGCAGCGGGTCGAGGTCGTTGGTCTCCTTGACCGCCGCCCCCTGCTGGAGCCGGTTGCGGTCGACGATCACGGTGAGCCGGTCGAGCCGGTGCTGGGAGGCGGCCATCATCGCCTCCCAGTTGCTGCCCTCCTGCAGCTCGCCGTCGCCCACGAGGACGTAGGTGCGGCGCGGGGAGCCGTCCAGCTTGGCCGACAGCGCGTGCCCGACCGCGACCGGCAGCCCGTGCCCGAGGGGGCCGGTGTTGGCCTCGACGCCCGCCACCTTCGTCCGGTTCGGGTGGCCGTTCAGCGCCGACAGCGGCTGCAGGAACGTCGCCAGCTCGGCCACCGGCAGGAACCCGAACGCGGCCAGCGTCGTGTAGAGCGCGCCCGCGACGTGGCCCTTGCTCAGGATGAACCGGTCGCGCTCCGGGTCGGCGACCCGGTCGGGGCTGATGTCGAGCACCGCCCCGTACAGGGTGGTCAGGATGTCGATGGCGGAGAAGTCGCCGCCGATGTGCCCGGCCCGGGCGTGGTGGACGAGCTTGAGGTCCTGGATGCGGATCTGGCGGGCGGCCTCGGCCAGGTGCGCGACCTGCTCGGCCCGGCTCGCGTGCGGGCCGAGCCGCTCGAAGACGGGCAGGCCGACGTGCTCGTGCACGGCCAGGTCCGTCATGCGCTCTCCAGCCCGGCCATCGAGGTCAGCAGCGCGTTCTGCACGAGCCGTTGGGCGGCCAGCGCGTCGTGCGCGGCCTGCGCCCGCGCGAGCGCGTCGTCGTCGAGGACGTCGAGCGCGCGGTGGATCGCCTTCAGGAAGCGGATCGCCTGCTTGGCGGCCTGCACGCTGTCCTCGCGGAAGGGGAACTGGTCGAGCTGCCAGACGCCGTCCCAGTTGTTCCTGCGCAGGGTGTGGAAGAACTCGAACGTCTCCACCAGGTGCACCGAGCCGACCACCATGTCGTCGTCCCAGCCGCGCATGTTGTCGTTGACGTCGATCGCGAACAGCCGCCCGTGGTCGATGGCGAGCTGGGCGGCGTCGGCCGGGGTCTCCTGGCCGTAGAGGGAGTGTCCGAAGTCGAGCAGGATGCCCAGGTTCGGCAGGCCGATGCGCTCGATGCCGAGCAGCGTGCGGGCCACGCTCGGAAAGACGATCTTCACGCGGGGCTCGCGCGGCTTGTACTCGATCACGTAGTTGATCTCGGGGTGGGCCGAGCACAGCTCCTTGAGGCCGTCGAGGGCGAGCTGCCACACGTCGTGGTAGTTCACCTGGAACGGGTAGTCCCAGCCGTCCTGGCCCGGCCACAGTTTCACGTACGAACAGCCCAGCTCCAGCGCCACCTCGGTGGCGTCGTGCATCAACGCCAGCGCCTTCTTGCGCACCGCCGGATCCGGGTTGGTGAACGAGCCCTTCACGAAGTCACGCGTGTAGATCTCAGGCGTGACCGCGATCGCTTTGAGGCCGTTGTTCGCCAGCGCGGCCTTGACGTCGTCGAGCGTCCCGTCGAAACCCACGAACGGCCAGTTCAGGTCCACCACCGACAGCTCGCCCACGGCGCCCGCGCGGTCGATCTGCTCCAGCAGCCCGACCGGCGGCCCGTAGCCGTCGGTGGCGTAACGGTCCTTGTAGGTGGCGAAATGCCAGATACCAGCACCAAAGGTGGGCAGATCAGTCATGTCGATCACTCCTCGCTCGTCATCCGCTTTGTCGCTCGGCGGGCAGGTCTTCCAGGAGCAGGCCGGGTGGAGGCTCCTCCACCCCGTCAGTGCCGGCGCATCGCAGTCTCCCAGTGGTGCATAATTATGCGATAGTGCATAATTTTCCGTGTCCGTAGATTGGCTGATCCGTGCATGTCTGTCAATGACTCTGAGCGACCTTCCGTAGTGAGAACCGCTCGTTCCCGACGCGACACGCGGCCCCGACCTGCCCGCCGCGCAGAACGCGGAGCAGCGGGCCGCGAACGCCTCAGTGCGGCATGTACGAGGAGTGACGCCGCGCGTGGACAATGTCAGGCGAGGAAACTCCGCGACGACGAAGGGGACGGATCCTGATGGCTGTCCATGCGAGCGGCGCCGGCCGGTCCGCCTCCGACGGCAGGGTGCGGCTGATCACCAAGGTCGCGCACATGTACCACGAACAGGGCATCCGCCAGGCCGACATCGCCGACGCCCTGCACATCTCCCAGACGAAGGTGTCCCGCCTGCTGAAGCGGGCCGGCGAGATCGGCATCGTCCGCACGGTGGTCGTCGTCTCGCAGGGCGTGCACCTGGCCCTGGAGCAGGGCCTGGAGAGCCGGTACGGGTTACGGGAGGCCGTCGTCGTCGACGTCGAGGGCGACGAGTCGGAGATCATCGCCGGCATCGGCTCCGCCGGAGCGGCCTACCTCGAATCGACCCTGGCCGGCGGCGAACGCATCGGCATCTCCCCCTGGAGCCAGACCCTCCTGTCGGTCGCCGAGCGGCTGCACCCGCTGCGCGTGGCCGGCGCCGACCGCGTCGTCCAGCTCGCCGGCGGTGTCGGCGAGGGCGCCGTCCAGGCCAAGGCCAACCGGCTGCTGAGCCACCTCGCCGAGCTGATCGGCGCCGAGCCCGTCTACGTGCAGGCCCCCGGCCTGGTCAGCACCGCCGAGACCCGCCGCAGCCTGGTCGCCGACACCGCCATGCAGTCGATCACCAAGGAGTGGCAGAGCCTCACCATGGCCCTCGTCGGCATCGGCAGCGTGCAGCCCTCCCCCCTGCTGCGCGACAGCGGCAACGCCATCGCCCCCGCCGACCAGGACCAGCTCATCGCCGCCCACGCGGTCGGCGACGTCTGCCAGCGCTACTTCGACACCGCCGGCCAGCTCATCCACAGCGACCTCAACAGCCGCGTCGTCGGCATCGACCCGGAGGTCCTGCGCGCCATCCCCCGCCGCATCGGCATGGCCGGCGGCGAGCGCAAGCACGCGGCCATCCGCGCGGCGATCAGCGGCGGCTGGGTGAACGTCCTGATCACCGACGTGGCGACCGCCCGCGCGCTCCTCGACGAGGGAACGCCGTAGTCAGCTCCCGAACACGGCCCGGCCGATCGCCCTGGGGAGCGCGAGCGCGATGACGGCCTCCCCCACGGCGGCCACGACCAGAACCTGCTGCCAAGGCACTTCGAAAGGGCCGGTGGCCGATTCCGCGAAAGAAGGCATCAGCCATGACGCGCACAAAAGGCCGAGCCCGATGCTCACGGGGACGGCCAGAATCAGCTGGACCACGATGAGCCGCCGCCGGCCCCGCAGCAGAAAGACCAGACCCGGATACACCAGCACCACACAGACCGCCACACCCCAGATGAGGGCCTTCGAATAGTCCGGCTGCGTCAGGTGATATTCCCGGTCCAAGGCTTCGGCTCGCTCATCCGGCCGCGGCGGGTTGTTGACGACCGCCCGGGACCTGACGTAGAGCCCTTTTCGGTTCAGCGCGCCTACCTGCTCCCAGCCAAGGGGCTGCGGCGTGTCCACCAGCCATTGGTGCCGGCGCCCGCCGTTCTCCACCAGCCCGCTGCCGGGAAAGGAGACAGTGGAAGGGAGCCAGTGCCGTCGAATGTCCTTGGCCACCCCCACGATCTTCACCGTCTCGGCGAATCTGCTCCCGGGCTGGAATCCGCCCACAGCCGCTCGAATATCGTCATATTCGCTCGCCACGACGAGAAGCTCGCCTTTGGCCGCCGGATACCTGCCGCTTTCCAGCGGATACATTCCACGCGTCAACGGATCCTTCAGGTCCAGCTCCGCGACCACGCCGGGCCAGTCCTGCCGGGGCCCGTCGTCGACGTTGACGGGTATCGCCCTGCCGCCCTCAGGAAACAGGCCCTCGATCTCGTCACGGGTGTAGGGCTTCCGCGGCTCGGAGCGGTCTTTCAGCGGGTACAACTCATAACCATTGCCGTCCTGCGTGACCGGCGCCGCCGACTCGGAGTCATAGAGCAACGCATCCGCCGCACCCAAGTCCCAGGAAATGCCTTCGCGCGGAGACACGTGCGCGGTCGCCTGCCCGGCGAGTATGGCGCTGAACAGGGCCATGGGCACGGCGACCAGCATAATCGCGGTCATCCTCTTCCACCGGCCTGGAGCTATTGTCACGGCAATGCCTCCATCCGCGTCATGGCCTTGATCAGCGTGTGCCAATAGGCGGCCCCATAACGCGCTCACATCATCGTGGATCTCCTGTCCGGCTTGCTCGATCGAGCGGTACGGCGCCCGATCCCCCTCGTACTCGCTGGACAGGTAGACGTCGTAGCCGTGCTCGACCAGGGTCCGGAGGATCTCGCGCCACGGGATGTGCGGGTCGTTCAGCTCCTCGTCGATGTCGAAGAACTTGGCCTGCACGAAGGCGACGTACGGCAGCACCGCCACCAGATCCTCCATGGGGACGGCGAGCGGCTTGCGCCAGCCCTCCTCGATCGCCTCCTCGCTCAGCCCGTTGCTCGGCGGCGGCGTCCTGCGCACCGGCGGCTACTTCCTCGACGTGTTCCGCGAGGTCATCCTGCGGCGCGTCACCGATCTGGCCGGGCAGGGCCTGGAGGTCAGGGCCGCGTCGATGGACCACATGGAGGGCGTCACAGGGGCGGCGCTGCTCGCCGCCGAGCACCTGTTCAACCCCGCGACGCTTCCCCGATGGGTCGAGGACGGCTCACCGCTCGGCCACGCCGCCGACCTGCAGCGTCTGTCGAACGCCTTCTCCTGACGGAAGCGGCGCCGGGGAAGCGGGGCCCGGCATCCGCCACAATAAGAAGCGATGTCAGCACATCCCCTCGCCCGGGCCACGGCCTCGCTCCATGGCCTGGCCCTCGGTGACGCCTTCGGCTCCCAGTTCTTCGTCCCCGCCAACCGGCACGCCCTCTCCTCTCGCTCCCTGCCACCAGGCCCGTGGCAGTGGACCGACGACACCGAGATGGCGTGCTCCGTCTATCGCGTCCTGGCCGAGCACGGCACCATCGACCAGGACGAGCTCGCGGCGAGTTTCGCCGCCCGCCACGACTTCGACCGCGGATACGGCCCCTCCACGAACCGGATGCTCCGGCTGGTCCGCGAAGGCGCCGGCTGGCGGGCGCTGGCCGCCGGGCTCTTCGACGGCAAGGGCTCGTGGGGCAACGGCGCCGCGATGCGGGTGGCGCCGCTCGGCGCCTGGTTCGCCGGCGACCTGGCCGAAGCCGTCCGTCAGGCCGGCCTGTCGGCGCAGGTCACCCACACCCACCCCGAGGCGGTGGCCGGGGCCGTGGCCGTCGCGGTGGCGACCGCCGTGACCGCGACCGAGCCCGGCCTGCCCGCCGGGCCCTTCCTCGACCGGATCAGCCGGCACGTGCCCGCGAGCCTGGTCCGCGACGGCATCGAGGGGGCCCGGCGGCTCCTCACCATCAGCGACCCCCTGCTCGCCGCCCGGGCGCTCGGCAACGGACGGCGGGTCGCCGCGCACGACACGGTGCCGTTCACGCTGTGGGTGGCGGCGCGGCACCGCCACGACTACGAGGCGGCCCTGTGGACCACGGCGGCGGCCGGCGGGGACATCGACACCACGTGCGCCATCGTCGGAGGCATCGTCGCCGCCGCCGAGGACGTCCACCTGCCGCCGCGGTGGAAGAGCCGCTGCGAGCCCCTGCCGGACTGGGCCGGGGCTCCCGCACTCCACCCCTTCCAGGGCCGGGTATGACCTCGGCCTTCCCGATCCCTTCGCGCGGCGGAACGGTGTGACGAGGTTCAGCCGGCCGAAGAGGGAAGGATGCCGGCCTGGTGGAGATGGCGGCGGGCCGCGGCGATGGCCTCCGGTGTCGAGGCGAACACCTGGCCGGCCTCGTCCAGGCGGGCGATCACGCCGAGGGCGTGCAGGGGCCGGTGATGGTCGTCGCGGATGCCGGAGACGTACACGGTGATACCACGCCGCTCCAGGCGGGCGATGGCGTCGCCGAGCACCAGGGCGCCGCTGGCGTCGATCGTGGTGATGCGGGACATACGCAAGATGACCACCGAGACGTCGGCCACCTCCGACAGCTCCAGCAGGAACCGGTGCGCCGCCGCGAAGAACAGCGGCCCGTCCAGCCGGTAGGCGACAATGTGCTCGGCCAGCAGCTCGTGCTCCTCGGCGCCGCGGACGTCGGGCAGGTCTCCGAGCAGATCGGCGTGCAGGTCGGCGTGCAGAGGCACGGCGTCAAGGCGGACGTTCCTGGCGATGGCGCGCAGCGCGAGCGCGCCGGCCACGATCAGGCCGACGATGACGGCGGTGACCAGGTCGAGGGCGAGCGTGGCGATCGCGGTCGAGGCCAGGACGACGGCATCGGCCCGGGTGGAGCGCAGCATCGCCAGCACCGAGCCGACCTCGACCATCCGTACCGCGGTGGCCAGCAGCACCCCCGCCAGGGCCGCCAGCGGGATGCGGGCCACCAGGTCGGCGGCGGTGAACACGATGACGCCCAGGAGCGCGGCGTGCGCGAGCGCGGCCAGCCGGGAAGCGGCGCCCGCCCGCACGTTGACGGCGGTGCGGGCGATCGCGCCGGTTGCCGGGACGCCGCCGAAGAGCGGGGCGATCAGGTTGGCCAGACCCTGGCCGAACAACTCCCGATCGGGGTCGTGCTGGTGATTGACGCTCATGCCGTCGGCCACGGCGGCCGACAGCAGCGATTCCAGCGCGGCCAGCGCGGCCACCGCGATGGCGGGGGCGATCAGGGAGCTCAGCGCGGCCACGTCCAGGAACCCCAGCGACGGTGCGGGCAGCCCGGCGGGCAGAGCGCCGATGCGCGCCACCGGCAGCTCCGCCAGCTCTGCGGCAAGGGTGGCGGCGACGACGGCCAGCAGCGAGAACGGCACAGCGGGCCGCAGCCGCCCGCCGGCCAGGATCACCGCCGCCACCGCGACCGCCATGGCGATGGCGACCCAGTTCGGACGGGCGGCGAAGTCGAGTATCGCCTGCCAGGCGACGGCCAGCACCTTGTCACCCTCAGGAGTGGGGACGCCGAGCGCGGCGGGCACCTGCTGCAGCCCGATCACACAAGCGATGCCCAGGGTGAATCCTTCCACCACCGGCGCGGGCACCAGCGTCATGAACCGGCCTGCCCGTGCCACGGCCAGGCCGAGCAGCAGCAGGCCCGCCATGACACCCACGGTCAGCACTCCGGTCGCGCCGTGCGCGTGCATGATCGGCACCAGGACCACCGTCATCGCCCCGGTCGGCCCGGACACCTGTAGGGCGGAGCCGCCGAAGACGGCGGCCAGCGCGCCGGCCACCACTGCGGTTGCCAGCCCCGCCTCCGCGCCCAGCCCGCTGGAGATGCCGAAGCCGAGCGCCAGTGGCAGCGCGACGATCGCCACCGTCAGCCCGGCCAGCAGGTCCCTGCGCGGATGGCGGCCGAACGCGGCCAGATCGGCCCAGGCGGGCAGGACCGCCCGCAGGCGGGCCCAGCCCGCCGAGAGCACAGGGGTCACCGGTCGCCGGCCTCCGACTTGAGCAGCTCGCTCAGCAGCGCGTTGCGGCCCGAGAGCTTGGCCTGCAGCAGGTGCCGGGCGGCGCGCAGCAGCTCGGCCACGTCGCCGCCGGACAACGCGTACACGACGGTGGAGCCGTCCCGGCGTGCGGCGACCAGCTCCGAGCGGCGCAACACGGCCAGATGCTGCGACAGCCCGGTCGGCTCCACCTCGATCTCGGCCAGCAGATCACGTACCGGCATCGGCCCGTCCTGCAGCAGCTCCAGCACCCGGATCCGCACCGGGTGCCCCAGCAGCCGGAACAGCTCGGCCTTGGCCTCGTACAAGGGCACCGACATCAGGGCGCCGTCTTCCCGTCCAGAACATCACCGGCCTGCGCGGGACGGCCGCTGCGATCCGTGCTCACTCCGTGGGCGCGTGCCATCCGCAACACCTCGTCCAGCGCTCCGGCGGCTGCCAGCGCCGCGTCGGGGTCGCCCTCCCGTTCGGCCGCGTGCAGCGCGTCGGCCGCCTCGTCGGCCCGGCGCCGGATCGCTGCGGCGAATGCCTCGCTCACGCCCGTTCCCCCGCATTCCTTCGGTGCCTGACGCCGGAGCTTCACACCAGCTCGTCATCCGGCCTCGTCCAGCCCATGTAACATCATCGTCCTATAAATTGCGAAAATTCGCAATTTCGATACATGAGAGGAGCCGGGCGGCCCGCTGGAGCGGTCGGCTTCCGGCAACCTTGCGGCTCGCGGCCACCTCGTTCCTGGCGTCTTGTGGCAGGCCCGCGCGCTCGGCCTCGCTCACACGGTCCCCACCTCAGCCACGCCCTGTCCAGGGCAGCAGATGCCGCCCGGACAAACCCGCCAGGGCAAAGGCGTGACCAGGGCAGAGGCAGGGCCGGGACCCCCGTCACGGCCGCGAGCGGTCCGCGCGTGGCCGCCACCGGGGGGCGGATGGCCCCGCTCGGGTCGTGGGTCGCCACGATCGGGTCGTGGGTCGCCACGATCGGGCAGCAGGTAGCCGCGCGGCCGGGCACCACGGCCCGTGGATCAACGCAGCGGGTCGAGGTCGGCCAGGGCCTCGGGCTGCTTGCCGGTGGTGATCCACTCGGCCAGCAGCCGGCCGGTGACCGGGCCCTGCGCCAGGCCCCACATGCCGTGCCCGCCCGCCACGTACACGGTGGGCGCCACCGTCCTGCCGACCAGCGGGCGCCCGTCCGGGGTGATCGGGCGCGGCCCCACCCAGGCGTCGGTCCGCTCGTCCCACCGCACGCCCCGCAGCAAAGGACGGACAGAGGCGATGATGGCCTCCAGGCGGGCGGGCACCCGCGGCGCGTCCGGGTCGCGGAACTCCATCGTGCCCGCCACCCGCAGCCCGCCCCGGTAGGGGGTGCAGGCGACCCGGACGTCCGGCAGGTAGAGGGGGCCGGGCACGGGACGCTCGACCGGCACCGTGAACGAGTAGCCGCGGCCCGCCCGCACCGGGACGCGCACGCCCCACTGCCGCGCCAGCCGGGGCAGCCAGGCGCCGGTCGCGAGCACCACCGCGTCCGCGGACAGCACGGTGCCCTTCGCCGAGCGGACGATCGCCTTACGGTCGTCGGTACGCACCTCGTCGACCTCGAACGCGTACACCGTCGCGCCCCGCCGCATGACGGCCTCGCCGAGGGCGTGCACGAAAGCGCCCGGGTCGACGTACCGCTGCCCGTCGATGCGCACCCCCGCGCCCAGCTCCCCGCCGGCGAGCGGGACCTGCTCGGCGAGCCCGTCCCGGTCCAGCACGGTGTGCTCGACGTGCTGCCCCACCTGCCGCAGCCTGCGCAGCTCGCGCAGCAGACCTTCAGCCTGCCGTGAGGTACGGAACGCGGCGGTGATCGGCGCGTCCACGACCGGGGCGGACACGCCGCCGGCGGCCAGCACCTCGTACGCCTCGACGCACTCCTCGTTGAGCGGCAGGTTCGCCCGGGCGGCCCGCGACCAGGACCGCCAGCCGCTGTTCGCGGCGAAGCGGAGCAGGAACCGCCAGAGGCCGAGGTCGAGACCGGCGGGCACGTACAGGGGCGCGGCCGGGTCGAGCAGCGAGCGCAGGCCGTAACGCAGCACGGCCGGCTCGTTCAGCGGGATGGCCAGGCCCGGCGCGACCCAGCCGGCGTTGCCCCAGGACGCGCCGCCCGCCACCCCCGCGCGGTCCACCACGTCGACCTCGACCCCGCGCTCCTGGAGGAACCACGCGGTCGACAGGCCCACGATGCCCGCGCCCACCACGATCGCCGAGCGCGGCCAGTTCCCGGCCATGTCCAAACCTCCTGGGGTACGAATGCCGATGTCAGGGCCAGCATGGCCTCGCGGGCGGGCGGGGGCGTTGTGGGCGGACGACAACCGCGGCGCCGCCGTTGTGGGCCCGGCACAACGGCGGGGCCACGGGCCCGCCCCCACATCCCGGCCCGGACTCAGTCCCGTCCCCGGCTCCGGCTCGGTCCCACGCCCCGGCCTGGTTCCAGCCCCACTCCTCGACCCGCGCTTGGCCCCACGTCCCGGCCCGGGTTCGGGGCATGGCTCAGGCTCGGGGCTCGTCCTCGACGGCCGCGAGCATGATCGTCATGGCCAGGCGCTGCCGGGCGTCCCCCAGGTTCAGCGGGGTGAGCTCGCCTATCTTGCGCAACCGGTTCCGCACGGTGTTGGGATGCACGCCGAGACGCTCGGCCGCCGGCACGGGGTCGCCCTGGCACTCCAGCCAGGCCCGCAACGTGGCGACGAAGCGCGTGCCGTGGCGGGCGTCGTGCCGCAGCAGCGTGGACACCGGTCCGCGAGCCGGGGTCCGGCCCGTGCGCACGGCCGCGCGCAGGCGTCGCAGCAGGATGTCGTCCCACGATTCGTCGTAGGCGGGCGGGACGTCGCCGGGCCTGCTCTCGTGCAGCGCCAGGCACTCGTCGGCCTCCTGGCGGCCGGCGGGCAGCTCGGCGGCCTCGGCGGGCGCGCCGATGCCGGCGGCGACGCGTACTTGAGCGGGCAGCTCCGCGCGCAGTGCGGAGATCCACCTCCGCGCCGCGCCGGCCTGCTCGGCGGGCAGGACGGTGTAGAGCGTGTCACCGAGCAACGCGCTACGGCCCGGCCTGGACCAGCCGAACCCGGTGGTGGCCTGCTCGAAGGCCAGCAGCAACGCGGCATGCCGATCCCCACCGACCTGCCGATCCCCACCGACCTGCCGATCCCCACCGACCTGCCGCTCACCACCGAGATGCCGCTCACCACCGAGGTGCCGGTCGCCGTCGAGGTGCCGGTCGCCGTCGGTGTGGGCGCGCACGGCGACGACCCGCAGCGGCTGCGGCGCCAGCCCCAGCCGGCTGATCACCGTGGGGGCGTCGGCGCCGCCTTCCAGCAGCCGGATGATCAGGTCGGACTCCACCTGCCGCTCCAGATCGGCGCTGGCCCGGGAACGCAGCAGGTGCAGCGCGACGGTGTGCGCGCCGTCGGCGAGGGCGCGGCGGTGGGCGCCGGCCGGCGGGCGTTCGCAGGTCACCCAGACCGAGCCGAGCAGCTCGCGACCGGCCCGTACCGGCACGACCGTCCGCGCCGTCAGGCCGTGCTCGGGGTCGGCGGGCACGAACACCGGCTCGTCCGCCGCCGCCAGCCGGTCGAACACCCCCCGCCGCTGGAACAGCTCGCGCAGCCGGTCGGGAACGCGGCGGGCGAGGATGGTCTCCAGCCGCGCGGGGTCACCCGCCTGCTGGGAGCGGGAGTAGGCGAGTACGCGCGAGTGCCGGTCCTCGATGGTCACCGCGCCGCCGAGGGTGTCGGCCAGGCTGTCGGCCAGGGCGAACAGGTCGGTCGGGCCGCGCCCGGAGGCGGTCTCGCGGCTCTCCAGCACCAGCCCGTACACGACCCCGGCGAGCTGGCTCCACGGCATGGCGGGGTCGGCCAGCAGCACCGCCACCTGGTGCCGGTCACCGAGCGCGGCGGCCTGCCGGTCCAGGCCGCCGCCGCTCTCCCCTGGGCCGCCGGACGGGGCGGGCCGGACCAGGACGGCTGTGGCCTTGGCCGCGACGGCGCAGCGCACCGCCTCCTCGATCGAGCCGGTGCCGATGGCCAGGAGCAGGTCGCCCGTGACGTGCGGGTCGGCGGCGTCGGGCACGGCCACGCCGTGCAGCCAGGCGGCGCGGGCCTCGGGCCGGTTGCACAGCCGCACGCCGTACCCGCCGAGGACGTTCACCAGGCGGTCCAGTGTGATCATGATCAGCTTCCGGGAAGAGGGGAGGGGCAGGATGACCTGCCCCTCCGTGGTGTCAGGCGGCCTCGTGCCGCCGCTGGCAGTCGATGCAGGTGCGGGCCAGCGGCCGGATCTCCAGCCGTTCGAACGGGATGCCCGCTTCGCAGTGCGTGCACCGGCCGTAGGTGCCGGCCGCCAGCCGTTCGAAGGCCCGGGACAGCTCGGCGACGGCGCGCTCGGCGGCGGCGGCCGAGGCGACCAGCTCCTGCCAGGTGCCCTCGCCGCCGTTGCTGTCGCGTTCCTGCTCGCGCAGCTCGTCCAGGTGCCGTTTGCGCTGCTCGAGCTGCTCCCGCAGGTCCTCGCGCAGAGCCTGCAGCTGCACGCTGCTGAGGTGGGTGCTCATGATCATTCGTTCCTTTCCGTGAGGGTACGCGGCAGAAAGCCGTGGGCAGGCCGGCGACCCGGCCGAGCGGGATGGTGCGCCGGGAGCGGGCGTGTCAGCGGGCCGGCGAGGCGGGGTGGCCCGCCAAGGCCGGTTGCAGGCAGAGGCGCATCAGGCCGCGGACGATGGCGTACTGCGGCTGGGGCGCTGCGGCGACCGGTGCCCGCAGGGCGGTGCGCAGCCGGCGGAGCAGGTGCTCGTGGTGCGCGCCGCCGCCGGTGACGACGAGGCCACGGGATCGGGCGGCCGGGCGGGTGGCGGCCGGGAGGCGGCGGAGCAGGCCCGCCGTCATGTCGGCGATGCCGTCCACCGCGTCCGCGGTCGGCCCCGTGCCGGTGGTGGTGCTGAGCTGGAGGCTGACCGCGTCGCTGACCACCCCGTCCCGCAGGACGACGGCTTCGACGATGCCCGCCCCGACGTCCAGCAGCAGCCGGGGACGGGCGCCGAGAACGTCCAGACCGGCGCCGACGGCGGCCGCGAGCGGCTCCTCCACCAGGGCCACCTCGCACCCGGCGATCCCCTCGACCGCGGCGCGGACCGCCTCGCGGTCGCCGGGCGACGCCGCCACCGGCACTCCGGCCAGCACCCGCTCCAGCGGCCGGCTGTCGTAGAGCCGGGTGTCGCGCAACGCCAGCCGCACCAGCCGCGCGCACGCGCCCCGGTCGGCCACCATGCCGTGCCGGACCGGCCGCACCACGTCCGCCGCACCGGCGCCGGACGGGCGCCGCACGACCACCGACGGCCGGTCGGCGATGGCCTGCCCGCCGAGGATCAGCGAGCGGGTGCGGGCGGTGCCGAGGTCCAGCGCCACGAAGCGCCGCCACGCGTTCATGCCGCCCCTCCCCGCAGCACGCGGGTGGCCGGCCGGCGGGACACGGATCCACGCGGACGTCGTCGCGCCGCGAAGGGTTCTTCGGCAACGGGCATGATCAGCTCCTAGCTGATGTCGAGGCGGAAGGCGGCATGCGGCAGCCGCCCCCACAGCAGACGGCCCGGACGAACGGGCCCGGACATGACGACAGGTCAGGGAGTCCCTACGAGGACTCGCTGGTGAAGTCCGCGACGCGAGGACGCCTCACCACGGAAAAGGCGTCGGCCCAGGGAGAAGACGCCGGCCAGGGCGAAGGAGACACCGGCCGGACGGAGGAGACGCGGGCTGGGCGGAGGAGACGCGGGTCAGGCGAGCGGCGGGCTTCGTGACCCCGCGGTGCGGTGAGCGAGCTGTTGCGGATCCCGCAGCAGCTCGCGGTCCGCCCCTGAAACGCCCAGCAGCGCCAGGTGGGCGGCCTCGGCCTGCCCGGTGCCGCGCACGACCCGCCACAACGACAGCACGTGGTGCTCGCGCACGTTCCCGGCCTGCGGCGGCAGGCTGGACAGGTCGACGTCCTGCCCGCCGGGAGCCCACACGTGGCCGGCGGATGCCTGCGCGGCCGTGGCGGGGCCAGGGGTCGCAACGGAGCCGCCCCCGGGACCGGCGAGCATCAACGCGATGAGGGACAGCAGAACCAGGCCCATCACGCCGCTGAACGCGATGGACCCGTGTGGTGTTCTCCACGGCCCCCTCATAGGCCCGACCATAGCCCAGCCCAGCAGAAAAGGCATGTCAGGCCATTGATCAGGACGGACGCCCCCAGGGCACCTGCTCCTCACAACACGCCGATCCGTAAAGTGAGGGCGATGACACCAGTGATACGGGGAGCACGTGTTGCCCGAGAAACTGTCGTCGATCTACGACAACGTGCCATGCTGGCCCTGGGCCTGATCTGAGCCATCCCCCTGACCCACCGCCGGCTCTCCGGGGCGGTGAGGTCAGCGGTTCACGGATCGCCGGACGACTTTTCGCGGACTGGCAGGCAATGACGCGACGGGCTTTCTTTGTGAATCTCGAATGAAGTCCAGTTCTTCGGGAGGAGCCATGTGTCACCGTCTTGTGTCCGCGGTTCTCGCGGTCTTGATCTCCTTCGGGCTCGCGGCGGGGTTCGCGGTCGTGAGCGCCGGCTCCGCTTCCGTCAGAGGCAGCCATTGCTGCTAGCCCCGCCCGGTGCCCCGTTGCTGCCCCCTCTCCTGCTCTGGGACGCTACACAAAGGTCATGCAGGTCACCCACATCGACACCGAAGACCTCCCTCCTCGGGACCGGCTCGCGATCTGGCAGGAGCTGGGCGGCAAGGCCCTGTTCCCGGTCCGGATCCACAGCGACAGCGACCAGGATTTCCGGGCGGCCACCCGGGTGCTGACGCTGGGCGAGATCCAGGTAGGGGCGGTGCGGCACCCCTCGATACGGGTACGCCGTGCGATGCCGCTGATCCGCCAGCGCGACCCGGAGGCGTACATGATCAAGGTGATGCACAGCGGCGAGACGGGATTGCGGCAGGCGGGCCGGGAGACGGTGTTCGGGGCCGGCCGGCTCACGCTGCTCGACACCTACCGGCCGTTGGAGGGGTGGCGCCGGCAGACGAGAGGGCCGGCCTCGGGCGTCACCGTTCAGATTCCCCGGCACCGGCTTCCTCTGCCGTCCAACGCCGTCGACGAGCTCACCTCCATGGCGTTCCGCGCCGATCGGGGGCTCGGCGGCGTGCTGGCTCGCTGGCTGACCGATCTCGTGCGCCGCGGCGAGGAGTTCGACCCTCAGGACGCCCCTGCGCTGGCCGCGATCACCGTGGACCTGGTGGTGGCCGTGCTCGCCCCCTACGTGAACCGCCCCCTCGCCGATACGGCCGAGGCACGCCGGCGCCTGCTGTGGTTGCGCATCAGCGACTACATCCAGCAGCGGCTGGCCGATCCCGGCCTGTCCCCCGGCACCATCGCCGCCGCTCACCAGATCTCCACGAGCCACCTGCACGACCTGTTCGCCAGGCACGACATGACCGTGTCGGCCCGGATCCGGCACCTGCGCCTGGAACGGTGCCGCCAGGACCTGGCCGATCCCCGGTTGCGCCCTTATCCCGTCCGTGCCGTCGCCGCCCGGTGGGGCTTCTCCGATGCGGCGCACTTCAGCCGGGTCTTCCGCGCCGCGTACGGCATGCCGCCCGCCGCGTACCGCCGCCACGTCCTCGACGGAACCGCGACCCTGGAAGGACACACAGGCGCCTGATCCGCCGATCCTTCAGGCGGCGGCCGGTACGGGTGCCGCGCAGGTGCAGCCGATCCCGCACCAGACGCCGGTGTGGTCGGGCCGCCGGGTGACCCCCCAGCCTCGGGAGAGGTGGTCCACGAGGAACAGCCCGCGCCCCCGCGTGGCCCCCGACCCGGCCGCGCCGAGCCGCGGCGCGCCCGCTGTCATGCCCATCGCCTCCGCGCGTGCATCGGCTCGTACCGCCTGACATCTCCCCGCATGCGGATCCCGCTTGCCGGTTTCCCTGCCGGACACTTGCGAGCGGACGAGGCGAGGCATCGTACGGGGGCACGGGTTCGCGGGCCGGGCCGCGCCGGATGTGCGTATTTCTCACTTACGCGGCCGCCTCTGATCGCCCATGATGGACGAGAACGCATCGATGGCCAGCGCTCTTGTCACGATTTTTCACGATAAGGAAGGCATCATGCCCCCTGCCATCGTCGGACACGGCGGCCCTCTCGCCGACCGCCGCTTCCCGCTCGGTGACACACCGACCACCTTCGGCCGCAGGACCGACTCCAGCGTGGTGCTCTCCAGCGAACGAGCCTCGCGCCGCCACGCCGAGATCCGCCATGAGGCGGGGCAGTACGTCCTGCACGACCTGGGAAGCCGCAACGGGACGCTGGTCAACGGCAGGCGCGTCACCTCACAGGTGCTCCGGTCCGGCGATCTGATCACGATCGGCGACGAGCAGTTCCGCTTCCTGCCCGCCGACGACACCGCGACGATCCTCGGCGCCCTCGACGACGGCGCGACCGTCTACGGCGGCCCCTTGCAACCGCACGCAGGCGGATCCACGCTGCCGCGAACCGGCGGGCCCGCGCAGCCGCCTGATCCGGGGCCGGTGCTCCGGGTGACCGTTTCAGGCGGCGGCCCCGTCGGGCTGAGCTTCGCACTCCTCCTGGAGCACCTCATGGGCCCGCGGGTCGCCGTCACCGTGTACGACGGCCGCTGGACCCAGGACGGCTCCCGGGTCGTGTGGAAGGGCCAGGAGCAGGGCAACGTACGACGTCAGCAGGTCGTCACCGTGCAGAGCCGCCAGTACCTGAATCTCCCCGGCCCGGTGCAGACCCGGCTGTTCGAGCCCGGGGCGTACTCGGAGATGTGGCCGCCCGGCCCCGACTCCATCCGGGGGCACGCCCCCCGCAACCTCCGCATCGCCTACATCGAGGACACCCTCCTGGAGATGGCGGGCGAGAAGCCCGACCGCATCCGGCTCGTCCCCGCCCGCTTCGACCCCGACGAGCACGGCGACAGCGCGAAGCAGGATCACGTGCTCGCCATCTGCGAGGGCGGCCGCTCGCGGACGCGGGAGCGGTTCTCCGCCAAGTTCGGCACCGCCGACAGCTCGATCTACTCCCTCGACGGCAAGCACCTGCAGGATGTGGTGCTGGGCCTGCGCGTCAAGTCCGACCTGCCCGACGCCATGTCGGTCCTGCTGACCGTGGCTCAGAACCGCTACCTGCTCAACGCGCTGGGCGGCGAGGGCTTCCTCAACATGCGGCTCACCGACGAGGAGGCGGCGGAGGTCGTCGGCATCGATCCCGTGCGCCGCGTGTTCGAGGAGTGCGTGGCCGCCAACCCGTGCATGATGGGCCGCACCGGCGACGGCGACTTCCACTGCTCCACGCACGGCACGTTGTTCCTGCCCGCCCTGATCAAGGGGTCGGCCCTGTGGCGGCGGGTGCAGGAGGGGCTGGTGATGTTCGGGGTGGCCGAGCACAATCTCAGCGCGGTCACCGCGTTCCGGCTCGACATGGTGCAGCGGCCGCGCTTCACCGCGCGCCTGCACGCCCCGACCTCCACCACCCCGGGCACCTACGGTTTCCTGCTCGGCGACGCCGCCAACGCCATCCACTTCTGGCCGGGCCGCGGGCTCAACAGCGGGCTGGCCTCGGCCATCTCCCTGGCCCGTACGCTCAGCCAGGTCTGGCGCGGGCGGCCCTTCCGCGACGCGGACTTCATCCGTCACGAGGCCGCCATGGCGATGCTGCAGTACCGGCACAAGAGCCGCGCCTGGCAGGCGATGGTCACGACCGACGAGAACGGCGTGACCCGCGCCATCAAGGACAACATCGCCAAGGGCTGCGCCACCACGCCCGCCGCTCCGGGCTCCGACGCGCAGGTCGCGGCGGACATCGACACGCTGATGGACCGGCTCGGAGCGATCCGGGGCCGCCTGTCACAGCGCGTCTCCGGCCTGCCGGACGACGCCGCCCTGCGGGCCCACCTCGGCCGGCTGTCGGCCGAGACCCTGCGCGTCCTGGTCATCAGCGAGGCGTGGGACACCGTGGTCATGGGCGGCGAGGAGGTCGACATCGACATCTTCTACCGCGAGGAGCCCGCGTCCGCGCCGGACGCGGAGCCCGTGTGGGGCCCGCGGCTGGCCAGCGAGCGCGAGCAGCACACCAGGCTCATCTCCCGCTCGACCACCCGGACACCGCGGGCGGCGGCACAGGCCCCCAGGTAGACGAGCCGAAAGGAGCACGACATGTCCGCTCAGAGCCGGATAGGCTCCGAGCCGTGACCTCGACGAGCGTGATCTCGGACGCGATCTCGGACGTGACCTCGACGGACGTGGCCCGGTGAGCGCCATCCGGCTGCTGGTCATCGGAGCCGACGCGGCGGGGATGAGCGCGGCCCACCAGGCGCTCCGGACGGCGGGGCCCGGCTTGGCGGTGACCGTGCTGGAGGCGACGGGCGACACGTCGTACTCCGCCTGCGGCATCCCCTACTGGATCGCCGGCGACGTGCCCGGCGGCGACGCGCTGGTGGCCCGCACCGCCGAGCAGCACCGGGCGGCCGGGATCGACCTGCGCTTCGGCGCCACCGCGACCGCGATCGACCGGCAGGCCGACACCGTCACCTACCAGGACGCCGACGGCGAGCAGGTGCTGGGCTACGACGAGCTGGTGATCGCGACCGGCGCGTCGGCCGTGGTGCGCGACTGGGCCGTCGACCCCGGTACGGGGCGGCGGTACGCCGGGGTGGCGCCGGTGAAGACGCTCGCGGACGGCGCGGCGTGGCTGGACCTGCTCGCGGGGCTCCCCGGGAGCGGCGGCCGGGTGGTCGTCGCCGGCGGCGGCTACATCGGCGTCGAGATGGCCGAGGCCGCGAGGAGGCGGGGCCACGAGGTCACCGTCATCACCCGTACCCGCGTGATGAGCTCCCTCGACCCGGACCTGTCCGCCCGGGTCGAGGCGGGGATGCGCGCGGCGGGAGTCCGGGTCGTGACCGGCTCGCCCGTCGTGCGGCTGGACGTGGCCGGCGGACGGGTGCGCGGCGTGTACACGGCGGAAGGCGAGCGCCACCCGGCGGACCTGGTCGTGCTGGCGCTGGGCGTCACCCCGAACACCGGTTTCCTCGACCTCGACAAGCTGCCCAGCGGCCCCGGCGGCGGCCTGCGGCCCGAGCCGGACGGGAGCCTGGCCGACGGCATCTGGGCGGCCGGCGACTGCTGCGAGGCCCGGCACCGGCTCACCGGCGCGTGGACGTACCTGCCGCTCGGCACCCATGCCAACAAGCAGGGCCGCATCGTCGGCACGAACCTCGTCACCCCGGGCACGCTGCGGTTCGGCGGCGTGCTGGGCACCGCCATCACCCGGTTCGCCGCGGGCCCGACGTACCTGGAGATCGCCCGTACCGGCCTGAACGAGCACGAGGCGGCCGCCGCCGGCATCGAGGTGGCGGCCCTCGTCACCGAGGGCAGCACGGCCAGCGGCTACATGAGCGAGGCCGACCCGATCGCGGTGAAGCTGCTCGCGTCGCCGTCGGACCACCGGCTGGTGGGCGCGCAGATCGTCGGCGGGCGGGGCGCGGGCAAACGCATCGACACCGTCGCCACCTCGTTGTGGCACGGCGCGACCGTCGACGACCTGGCCTGGTCGGATCTGTCCTACGCGCCGCCGTTCTCCACCGCGTGGGAGATCGTCCAGATCGCGGCCCGGCGCCTGGCCGAGCGGCTGTAGCGCGAGCGCCGTCCGGTCAGCCCATCGAGATGAGGATGGGCGCCACGTAGCGCCCGCGGTCGCCCGGGTGGCGGTCGGCGCCGCGGACCATCGTGGGCAGGGGCGCGGGGCCCTCGGCGGGGCCCAGGCCGGTGAGCCACGGGCGCAGGCCCGGGTAGGCGTCCAGCAGGTCGATGCGTACGTCGCGGTCGGCGTCGTGCGCGGCGGCCAGGATGAGATCGCGGGCGGCCTCCTCCGAAGGTGCGACCACGGGGCCGACGACGCGGTGGGGGCCGGCGTTCCAGGCCACGGCGAAGCCGCCGTCGGTGACGACCGTGTGCTCGGCCCTGGCCAGCAGCGCCGTCAGCGCCGTGCTCCGGTCGGCCCCCGTGACCTCGGCGTCCAAGGCGAGGAGCGCGGCGTGGTCGTCCGGGGTGGCGGCGCGGACCGCGGGCGGCCACGACGTCCCCCGCAGCGGGCCCGCGTTGATCGTCAGGCTGCCGGTGGGGCGGAAGCCCAGCCGTTCGTAGACGGGGCGGCCGAAGCGGGTCGCGGTCAGCTCCACGACGCGGTCGCCGGCCACCTCCAGGGCGTGCTCCATGAGCCGGGTGCCGAGGCCCTGCCTGCCGTACCGGCCGGCGACCAGCATCATGCCGACGCCGGCCAGCGAGTCGCCGTAGCGGGTCACCACGACGCACCCGGCCAGGCCGTCGCCGTCGGCCGCGTCAATGGCGTGGACCTCGCCCACCTCGAACATCAACCGCCATTTGGCCTCGTCGGTGGACCACCCGCGGTCGCTTTCGAGCCGCCGGCACAGGGGCAGGTCCTCGGGGCCGAGGAGTCGGATATCGCTCACGGGCCTGAACCTACTCCGTTCGCCGCCCCGGCAGCTCGCCGAAACGTATCGACGAATCTTCGGAAAATTTCGGAAACATCTCTCTGGATCCAAGTTAGTTGTTCTGGCCTCACCTCCGACTGCTTCCTCCCGAAACTTTCGGTACCGCGCTTCCGGCATGAAAGTTTCATGGCCGGTCCTCCTCCGCCCCGGCGCGGAACGCGAGGTAGGTGCGCCCACCCGCCCCCTCCCCCATCCCGGGGCGAACCAGGGGCTTCTTGACAGTACGTTTCGGCCTCATATTTGCTCCGTTTCGCCACCACCGCGGGTCCTGCACGGCGTCCTGATGGGAGGACACAGGGTGAAACGAGGATTGTCCGCCGTGTCAGCGGCCGTCGCCGCGGCGTTGCTGGCCGCCGCCGTGCTGCTGGGCATCACGCCCGCCGGAGCGGCGTCGCTGACCCGGGTGACCGGCTTCGGCACCAACCCGACGAACCTGAACATGTACCTGTACGTGCCGGACCGGGTCGCGGCCCGGCCGGCGCTGCTGGTCCTGGTCCACTACTGCGGCGGATCCGCCAGTGCGATCTTCAACGGCAACGGGCACGACTACGTCACCGCCGCCGACCGGTACGGCTACCTCATCGTCCTGCCCGAGGCCACCCGCTCGGAGAAGTGCTTCGACGTGTCCACCCCGGCCGCTCTCAGGCGCGACGGCGGCGGCGACTCGACCGGCATCATGGCGATGGTCGCCTACGCCCGCCAGCGCTACAACGTCGACCCCGGCCGGATCGTGGTCAGCGGCTTCTCCTCCGGCGCGATGATGACCAACGTGCTGGCCGCCCAGTACCCCGACGTGTTCGCCGCCGGATCGGCCTTCTCCGGCGTACCGGCCGGATGTTTCGCCACCACCAACGGCTCGCTGTGGAACAGCCAGTGCTCCGGCGGGCAGCTCGTCAAGACCGCCCAGCAGTGGGGCGACCAGGCCCGCGCCATGTATCCCGGCTACACCGGCCGCTACCCGCGCATGCAGCTGTGGCACGGCACCACGGACACCACGCTGGCCTACCCCAACTTCGGCGAAGAGATCAAGCAGTGGACGAACCTGAACGGGCTGAGCCAGACCCCCGCCCTGACGGACCATCCGCAGTCGTCCTGGACCCGCACCCGGTACGGTGACACCTCGACCCGGGCCACCGTCGAGGGCATCAGCATCTCCGGCGTCGGGCACCAGCTGCCGATGAGCGGCCAGCTCGCCTACGCCATCTCCTTCCTCGGCCTCGACGCGACGACACCGGATCCGGATCCGGATCCGACTCCCACGGGCGCGAGCACGATCAAGAACGTGGCGTCCGGCAGGTGCCTCGACGTCGCCGGCGCCTCGCAGGCCAACGGCGCGCAGGCGCAGATCTGGGACTGCAACGGCCAGGCCAACCAGCAGTGGACGCCCACCGCCGCCGGTGAGCTGCGCGTGTACGGCGGCAAGTGCCTGGACGTCAGCAACCGCGCCACCGCCGACGGCAGCAGCGTGATCATCTGGGACTGCAGCGGCCAGAGCAACCAGCAGTGGCGCCTCAACGCCGACGGCAGCATCACCGCGGTGGGCGCGAACAAGTGCCTGGACGTGCCGAGCAACACCACCGCCAACGGCGCCAGGCTGCAGATCTGGTCCTGCCACGGCGGCGCCAACCAGCGCTGGACCCGCGGCTGACCTTCCGGCGGCCGGCTTCGTCAGGGGAGTTTCGCATGCCCTTCGCACCTGATCACGGCACTTCGCGCCCTCAAGGAGTGCGCCGGCTCTCGGCGGCGATCGCGGCCGGGGTCATGGCGATCGCGGCGGTGTCGCTCGCGCCGCGACCGGCGGTCGCGGACGCCCCGTGGCTGGACGTCTCCGAGGACGGCTACGTGGCGTTCAACGTGCCCGCGGCGTACGTCGAGGCCAACGTGGGCCAGGTGGCGCAGCTCAACGTCGAGGGCAACTTCGGCCCCTCCTTCGCCTGGGCGGACTACGGCCTGACCCGCCGGGGCGACGTCTGGACGGGGGCGATCGGCCCCCTCAAGCCCGGCCTGTACTCGTACCAGGTCACGGGTGACGACACCAAGGGGCTCAAGGACCCGACGAACAGCACCGGCGTGGCCTCCAAGCCGCTGTGGAGCACGTTCTTCGTGCCCGGCGAGTCGGTGCGCCTGCTCGCGGACGTGCCGCAGGGGCAGGGCGGCAA
>NZ_JAATEP010000058.1:0-68535 GCF_012034275.1 Nonomuraea composti
CGGGCGGGGCGCAGCCGCATCATCGGGGTGGTCGCGCTCGACCTCGCCAACCCGTTCTTCATCGACGTCCTGCGCGGCGTGGAGAGCGCCGCGCAGCAGGCCGACGTGACCGTCATGGTGTTCAACAGCAACAAGGACGCCGGCCGTGAGGCGGGGCTGCTGGAGACGTTCGAGGAGCAGCGGCCCCTCGGCGTGCTGATCACGCCGGTCAACGACAGCGGCGAGGAGGAGCGGCTGAGCAGGCTCGTCGCGCGCGGCATCCCGGTGGTGCGCTTCGACAGCTCGGCCGCTCACGTGGGCGGCTGCGCGGTGGCCGTGGACGACGTGCTCGGGGGCCGCCTGGCGGGCCGGCACTTACGCGAGCGGGGCCATCGCCGCGTCGCCTTCGCCGGCGGTCCGTTCTCGGTCCGCCAGGTGCGCCAGCGCCGCGACGGCCTGGCCGACGTGCTCGGCCCCGACGACACGCTGACCGTGATCCCCTTACCCGACCTCACCGTCGCCACCGGCCGCACCGTCGGCCGGCAGATCGCCGAGCTGCCCCCGGCCGAGCGGCCCACCGCCGTGTTCTGCGCCAACGACCTGGTGGCGATCGGGGTGCTGCAGGAGATGACGCTGCGCGGGCTGCGGGTACCGGCCGACCTGGCCATCATCGGCTACGACGACATCGACTTCGCCGCGGCGGCCGCGGTGCCGCTGTCGTCGATCAGGCAGCCGCGCGAGCAGCTCGGCCACACCGCCGCCACGCTCCTGCTGGAGGAGGCGAACCTGGCCGACGGCCACGAGCACCGCCAGGTCATCTTCCAGCCCGACCTGGTGGCGCGCACCTCCACGACCGCGCGGGTCCGCTCGAATTAGCATTCCCGGTTTTTCGTTCATCGCCCCGGGAATAATTCGACCGGCAATTCGCCGACAGACAGAAGGAGAAGCATGATTGCGCTCCTTGTCATCGACGCGCAGCAGGAATACTCCCGGTCCGGCGCGCTGCCCGTCGAGAGATTCGATCAGGCGATAAGCAACATCAAACGCCTGCTGGAAACCGCGCGATCGAGTGACGTGGCCACGGTGGTGCACGTCCGCCACATCAGCAAAGTGCCCGGAGACCGGAGTTTCGACGCGGGCAGCCCGGGGATCGACTTCGTCGACGAAGTCCGGCCGGCGCCGGACGAAACGGTGCTCACCAAGCACTACATCGGCTCGTTCTCCAATCCCGACCTCGACCGGTTCCTGCGCGGCCGGCAGGTGGACCGGGTGGTGATCTGTGGATTCACCTCGTTCATCTGCTGCGACACGACCGCACGTGAGGCGGTGCAACTCGGTTACAAAGTCTTTTATGTGGACGACGCGATCAGCGAATTCAGCCTCGGCAATATCACCGCCCAGGATCTGCATCGCACCGTCGCCGCCGTCCAGGGCGCGGTGTTCTCGACGGTGACCACCACCGAGGACGCCGTCGCCCTGCTGGCCGGCAAGATGTGAGGGCAGGGGGGACCGCGCTGTCCCCCCGGCCGCTCTCAGACGGGGATCACCCTGATCGACGGGTGGCCCTCGGTGTTCAGGTAGAGCCGCTCCTTCTTGTTCTCCTGCTCCAGCTCCACGACCAGCCGGTACCGGTAGGTCCCGGGCTTGATGGTGGGCAGGACGGTGCCGGCCCAGTAGTAGTAGACGGGCGTCAGGTCGTCGCGCATGCGGTCGGGCGCGCCGTAGATCTTGAGCTCGACGCACACCTTCTTCTCGGCGACGTCCTCCTCGTCACCGGCCTCCACGTCCAGGAAGACGATGTTGTTGATCTTGGGCATGGGCGGCCAGGTGCCGTCGCGGCGCCGCTCCATGTCGATCGGCCGGATGATCCAGTTGAGCACCTGCCCCGGCTTGCAGACCGTCTCCAGCCGGGAGGTGCCCTGGCCCGAGCCGCCCACGCTGTTGTCCACCATGTACATGGCGCCGGACAGCGACTTGTTCTCGGTGGCCTTCTCCATGTCCACGAGCGTGACGATGTTGAGCTGGACGGAGTTGAGCTGCCCCGGGTTCTGCTTCTCGACGCCGCCGGAGCGCGCCTTGGTGCTGGGCATGACCATCAGCGGTGCCTCCTTCAGCCCACCAGCGTGGGCGACAGCGTGGTGGTGATCGGCTCGGTGCGCGTCCCGACCAGGAACCGGATCCGGTACGGGACCACGTCGATGTCGTCCTTCTTGACGGTCCCGATCCAGTACGCGACGTCGGTGCCCGGATACACCTTCCGCTCCGGCTCGATCACGCTCTTGTCGACCTCGATGCCGGCGATCCCGACGAACGCCTCGCACTCCAGCGCCAGGCAGTTCCACAGGACGCGATCCCCGGCGCGGACCCTGGTCCGCAGCTCCTCGGTGCCGAAGCCGGTGGAGCCGCCCGCCTTGTTCGTGTCGTACATGTACAGGTTGCCGCGCACGCTGCCGGCCGCCAGGGCGCCCACGGCGTCAAGGACGGCGGTGATGGAGATGGGCGCCCTGCTGTCGTCCCGCGTCTTCGCTCTGGGGGGCACGGTTCCTCCTCGTGGTGGGTGGGCGGTTCAGGCGGGCGGGATGGGCAGCAGGCCCAGGCCCGACTTCGTGAAGGCGTTGCGCTTGGGCTCCGACATGATCCTGATCTTGGAGTCGCAGGTCAGGTCCACCGGCTCCCACGTCCAGTCGCCGCCCTGCAGCAGCAGCCGGTGCAGCTGGATGGCCATCGTGTACGTGTACGTGCCCGGCCGCGTGGAGTCGACCGTGGCCGACCAGTACCAGCCGTCGGTCACCATGTCGGGCGAGCCGTACTCGGCCGGATACATGATCTTCTTGTCGACGGCCTCGCCGTAGATGTCGGTGATCACGGGCGGCGGGTAGCTGTGCGCGGCCGCGCCGTCGTAGGAGATGACGTGGCCCGTCACGTCCAGGATCTTCTGCGTCGCGGGGCCGCGCGTGCGCCGCGTGCTCTTGACCCGGGTGCCGAGCGTCCGCTGGAGCCGGCTGATCTGGGCGGTGGCGTCGGCGTCCTGGTTGGCGGGCTTGTTCACCATGGCTTCGAGCTCGGCCAGGGCCTGCCGGTCGGTCTGGCGGGCACGCTCGGCCTCGTAGCCGCGGGGGACGGTGGGCGGGATGGAGCCCAGGCTGTACGGCAGCCAGTTCAGCACCTGCTCCGAAGCCTGCGAGCCGTCGCGCCAGTACGAGCCGTGGATCGCGGTCACCAGCTCGCCGGTGCCCTGGCCCTCGGAGCCGTGCAGCTTCATGTTGTCGAACAGGTACGTGTTCCCCTCCAGCGTCTTCATCTCCAGGGCGTTGCCGACGTCCACGAGGACGATGATCGCGAGTTGCTGGGGCATGGGCCTTCCTTCCCTTAGATCCGCATCAGCGAGGGGGTCTCGACGTACAGCACGCTGTAAGGGCCTTCGTACATCTGGAACTCCAGTCGGTAGCGGTAGGCCACCCCCGGCACCATGTAGGAGGGCACGACCCCGGCCCAGATCTCGAGGTCGAGCTTCTCGCTCTCCGTGGTGGGGGCGCCCGCCACGGCGGCGGGCCCGGTCGGCCCCGGCGGGTAGGCGCCCGGCCCGTAACCCGGCGCCGCTCCCGCGTAGGCGGGCTGCTGCGGCATGGGGGCGGGCATCATGCCTCCCGGGGGCGCGCCGGCCGGGCCCGCCCAGGCGGGCTGCGGGGCCGGGTAGGCGGGCTGGCCGGGCGGCGGCTGCAGCCGCAGGAACTCGATGTTCCTGATCTCGACCGGCGTCTGCAGGTCCACCGCCAGCGCCGTCCACTGGACGACCTGGCCCGGCTGGACGACGGTGCACAGGTCCGGTGTCCCCTGCGCCCGGCTCGCGAACGAGCCGTCGTCGATCATGACCAGGTTCCCGTTGAGCAGCGAGCGGTCGGACAGCGCCCCGATGACGTCCACCAGGGCGATGATGTTCACCTGCGGTTTCACGGCCACTTCCGATCTCCTCTCTAGGTGTCAGCCACGGTCGCGGACCAGCGGCACCTTGCCCACGCTCGTCCGCTCGATCTCCGGGGACGAGCGCGGCACGAACCGGAGGTGGAACCGGTAGCCGGTCTTCTCGATCGAGGCGGCGTTGGCCTCCCCCTGGTTGAACAGCGACAACGACCGGGGCAGCGCGTTGACGAACACGTGGTGCGCCCCGTACGGGCCGAGCGCCGCCTCGGTCGCGTACGTCAGCGCGGCGACGTCGTCCACGGCGGCCAGCAGCGTGATCGAGCGCTCCTCACGCTGGTTGACGAACTGCACCTCGTGCGCCACCTCGTCCAGGTCCACCGGCGTGACGAACCGCAGGTCCTCCCGCACCGCCGCGTAGGCGCGGGCCGCGGAGTACTGGCTGTCGGCGATGTGCAGCACGTCCCCGGTCCGCCCGGCGAACTCGAACCGCTCCGCCCGCGGCCCCGGCCCGTCGAGGCGGGGCCGCCTGATCATCCGGTCGCCGAGCTTGAGCCGCAGCAGCGGCGCCTCGTGCGCGTGCAGGCGGGTGACGACCAGCTCGCCCTCCTCGCCCTCCCCGACCCAGCGCCCCTTGTCGTCCACGATCTCGACGAGGTGCAGCCCCGGCACCGCCGTCAGGCACGGCGACGTCTCCTCCAGCTGCAGGCCGATGGTCTCGGCCTGGGTCGCGGCGAAGTAGCTGAGGATCGTCAGGTTCGGGTAGACGGCCTTCAGCTCGGCGCGCCTGCGGTGGGCCAGCACGCCGCTGCCGTACAGCGCGACCCGGAAGCTCTCCCTGGCCTCGCGCTTGAGGCCCTGCCCCAGGTCGCTGAGTATCGCGATGCCGGCGCTGATCCCCATGAGCGCCTTCGGGCCCGGGTAGGAGAACATGTGCTCCAGCACCCCGGCGGTCACGGGCCCCGCGCCGATGTAGTTGACGCCCGGCACGTGCTGGAGCACGCCGCCGACCATGGTGCCGCTGCTCCACATCTGGTAGTCGGCCAGCGTCGTGCACAGCCACTTCGGGCCCTCCCCGCCCGGCAGGTACCGGCCGAGCTGGTACGTGCCGAGGAAGCGCCCGGCGACCCGGTAGGTGTCGTGCAGCTCGCGCAGCGCGTACACGATCTCCAGCGGGGCGCCGCCGCTGGTGCCGCCGCTCGCCACGACCTCGAAGCCGCCCCGGTCGAGCGGCACGACCAGGCCGGGCCGCCCCTCCATGTAGAGGTCGCGCTGCGCGTCCTTGTCGGCGAGCGGGATCGCCTGCCAGTCCTCGTACGTCATCGGCTCGCCGCAGTCGCGCAGCCGCTCGCGCCAGGCCGGGTTGAGCCGCGCGGTGCCGACGAGCTGGCGCAGGCGGCGCAGCACCAGCGCGTCCTGGATCTCGTGCGGCAGCTCGCTGTACGGGGTGCGGAAGGCCCGCTCGAACTCGTGCATCCTGCTCGCGAAGGACGGCAGCGCCGGCACCGCCTCCACGGAGGGCGGCGCCAGGTCCTCCTCCGGGATCAGTTTCGCCGCCAGGGTGCGCGGATCCGTGGTGCTCGGGCTCATCGGCGTCCTCCCACTCGCTGCTGATCGCTCTGCCGGTTGCCGCACAGCTCCTCGCCCACCGCCCTGATCTCGTCGAGCAGCATCCGGAAGTGCTCCTCGGTGATCAGGTGGTTCATCATCACGACGCGCAGCGCGGCCACGCCGGCCACGTCCACCTTCGAGATGAAGAACGTGCCCCGGCTCTTGACGCGGTCCCTGACCGCCATCTGGAGGCGGTGCACGTCCTGCTCGCGCACCCAGCCGGGGCGGTAGCGGAAGCACAGGATGTTGGACTCGGGGTAGTGCGTGGTCTCGAAGTCCGGCTCGGCCTGGAGGACGCGATGGACGTCCCTGGTCAGCCGGCACAGGTACTCGATCTTCTCCGCGAACAGGGCGCGGCCGTACATGGCCCACACGACCCAGAGCGGCATGATCATGGGGCGTTTGGTGCACTCGATCGTCTTGCCGCCGCTGTCCATCGCGGTGTAGACGTCCGGATCCTCGTCGAAGACGTAGCTGGCGCGCTGGCGGAAGGCGCGCCGGCTCTTGTCCTTCTCCCGGTAGAACAGCAGCGTGCACGGCGCCGGCGTGAACATCATCTTGTGCGCGTCCCACGTCAGCGAGTCGGCCAGCTCGATGCCCTTGAGCCGGTGGCGCAGCTGGTCCGACACCAGCAGGCTGGCGCCGTGCGCGCCGTCCACGTGCAGCCAGATGTCGCGTTCCCGGGCGACCTCGGCGAGGCGGTCGATCGGGTCGAACGCGCCGACCGACGTGGTGCCGGCCGAGGCCACGAGGCAGAAGACGCGCAGGCCGCGCCGCTCCGCCGCGTCCAGCGCCGGGCGCACGGCGTCCATGTCGATCTGCTGCGCCACATTCAGCGGCAGCCGGACGATCTGGGCCTCACCGATGCCCATGACGCCCGCGGTGCGGGAGACGCTGTAGTGCACGTCGTCCCCGACGGCGATGGCGGGACGGGCCTGGCCCAGGTAGGCCGCGCTGCCCTCCGACCAGAAGCCGGGGAAGCGGTCGTTCCTGGCGGCCAGCATCGCGGTCAGGTTCGCCAGCGAGCCGCCCGACGTCGTCACCATGGCGAAGCTGTCGGCCGGCCAGCCGATGAAGCGGTTGAGCTCGTCGGCCATGATCTTCTCGACCACGTTGGGGAGCTGGCCGGCCTCGTAGAACGACGACGGCTGGTTGACCACGGAGCTGACGAAGTCGATGACGCCGGCCAGCGGGACGGTGCTGGAGAACTGCCGGCCCATGTAGCCGGGGGAGTGCACCTGGATGCCGGTCCTGACGTACAGGTCGATGATGGCGGCGAGCCGGTCCTCGTCGTACCCGGCGATGTGCTCCCGCTCCGTCGTCATCAGGGCCCTGGCCGCCCGCGACAGCACGGCGGGCTCGGTCAGCGACAGCCCTTTGAGTGACAGGTCGGCCAGGTGTTTCTCGAGCTTGGCCACGGTCGTCTCGGAGCTCTCTCGGAACAGCCGGACGTCGAACGGTTTGAGCGTGAGCCCGCCAGGATCGGCGGGCGGGGCGGAGAGCTCCGGCTCCTGCGGCCCGGATGGTGTCAAGGCAGCCTCCGTTGAATGTTCACCTGAATTTCGCGCACGACAGGTCGACCTCCGAAAAAATTGGACCCGGTGGGAACGTTCCGATGCCTCGGCGGAGAACGTTATTGACGATCGGCTGATCGGGCCCGACGTGTGCGCGGCCATGACGGTGTTCGCATGAAAAGGGGCTCCTCCGATCCCCCGGGCGGAGGTCCGGGCGTGACAGCAGAAAAGTGCCGTACATCCTTACCGCGACCCGGCCAATGGAGGGGGGTGGAGGCCGGTTTGACGAACAAGCCGGATCAAAACATGAAATCGGGGGACAACGCAATAGGCGTCCTCCGCCACAAGGGGCCCAGGTTAATATCAAGCCCGCATATCCGGGAGCCGCCGCCCCAATTGCAGTTAAGGCCTGAAGGTTGTTTTCGGCGGCCTGGATTTCCCGATGGCGGAGGTGCCCGGAAAAAGAGCGGCCGGAGCGGTCCGAAAAAGTCCGGAAAGCCGCTCCGGCTGAGTGAAAGGTCAGGCGCCGGGCCCGTGATGCGCGGGAACGTCCAGCGTCGGATTACGGTCGAAGAAACCGACGGGCCGCAGCGAGAAACCCGTGCGCTCGACCGGCATGATGGGCCAGTCCTCCGGCCGCGGCACGTGGGTGAGCCCGAAGACGTGCCAGACCACGAGCGAGCGGCCGTCGAGGTCGCGGTCGGCGGCGGCGAAGGCGGGCAGGCCCGCCCCGCCCGGATGCTGGTTGACGAGGAAACCCGCCGGATACCGCTCGTCCGGGTCGTACGCGGTCACCCACAGGTGCCTCGTCGCGAACGCGGCCCGCTTCGCGATGGACGAGCCGGGCGCGGCCAGCAGCACCGGCCGGCCCTCGGGCTGCAACGCGTACGCGACCGGCCGGCCCAGCGCGTTGAGCGCCGCCGGGTTCGTGATCTGCCAGGTGCGGCCCACCGACGCGTCCGCGTCCCGCTGGGCCCCGCTCTCCCTGGTCAGCGGGGTGCGCCGGTAGGTGAAGGCGTTGCCGCGCGGGTTGCCCGGCCCCATCGGCACCCGGGCCAGATCGACCTCCTCCACCCGGTTGGCCGGCCCGTCCACCGCCATGTCCAGGCGGGCGCAGAACAGGTGCTGGTGGTAGGGCGCGCCCAGCCCCGGCGCCACCTCCGACGCGTAGTCGGACCCGCCCGGCGGATAAGCGGAGGTGAACAGCACCCCGGTCGCCTTGGCCTCGAACGCGATGGTGCCGTCGAGGTACAGGTACCAGTAGAAGCCGTAGTCGTAGTTGCCGACCGTGGTGAAGAACGACAGCACCAGCCGGCGCTGGCGGCGGACCTCCGCGGAGCCCGTCCACAGGTCCGTGTGCTTCCACAGGATGCCGTGGTCCTCCTCGTGCAGGCAGATCGCGTTCGGCAGCGTACGCGGGACGCCGTGCTCGTCGGCGATGACGGCGTCGAGGTAGGTGATCTCGCCGACGCAGTCGCAGCCGCGCTCCAGAGCGTTGGCGTACTGGCCGAGCAGGTACTCGCCGGCGTCGAAGTAGTTCTGCCACGAGCGCACCGGGGAGGGATCGGCGTAGGGCACGACCATCTCGGCGATCGAGGCCCGGTGCACGATCGGCCGCTCGCGGCCCGCGTCCCGGTCGTGGAAGGCGATCTGGTGCAGGATCAGCCCCTCGCGGGCGTCGAAGCCGAGGCGTAGCGACCAGTTCTCCCAGCGCAGCAGGCCGCCCTCCAGCGTGAAGCTGGGCCCCTCCGGCTGGGTGATCTCGATGGGCCGCTGCGTGGTGCGCGGCGGGCCGGTGACGGCGGGGTCGTCGAAGTTGCCCGAGCCGGCCGGGATCGGCACCGGGCCGGAGTCCAGCACCTGGTCCACGGTCCGGTTCAGCACGTCCACGTACGCGACGAGGCCGTCCACCGGGTGCGCCCAGGCATGGTCCTTCTCGTGCTCCTGCACGAACGCGAGGCCGCGCAGGATGCGGCGGCCCGACTCGCCGGGGTACTCGTCGGCGTACACCCCGGCCGACAGCGGCGCCACCCTGACCTTGGAGACGTCCAGGCCCCGGCTCTTGAGCGCGGCGATCCACCGCTCGTCGGTGGCCAGCACCTCCTCCACGATCCCGAACTCCGCGTCCAGCACGGGCGGCTGGCCGTCGGCCACGGGGTCCAGGGTGCGGTCGGCGTCGATCGTCCCCCTGCTGAGCGAGACGACCACGTCGCGGGCCGCGGCCCCGGCGGTGTCGAGCAGCAGGACCCGGACCCTGCGGTCCATCGGGTCGCCCGGCGCGTACGCGAGCAGCGCGTCCTTGGGCGGCTCCTCCAGCCCGAGGTACGCGAAGCGGATGGTGTCCTTGATCAGCCCGGCGGCGGCCAGCACGGTACGGGCGGCCGCGATCTCGCCTGGCGTCAGCGGGTCGAGCGGGTGCGGCGTGGCGGTCATGGCTTCTCCCTCTGCCGAGGAACGTCGCCGTCAGCGAACACCACGGCGACGGTGATTTCCAGGGCGGTCGCCGCTTCCGCGCGGTCTGCAATCGATTGTCTTCCTCGCGGGCCGATGTTAGACATAACGGGAGTCAACCCGCTTGTCAGCAGCCCCAGCACCCTCAGCGCCTCTTTTGCCAGGAGTGGAATCGCCATCCTCAACGGCGAGTGGCGGCTGCGCATCGCCGAGCGGCAGCCGGCGACTGGGCCGCCGCCCGCCTGTCCTGCGCCTAATCGGATTCGTGCCCGGGTGGGGCCGGGGCGGTCTCGTTCCCGGGTGGGGCCAGCGCGGTCACCACCCGGGCCAGGAGCGCCGCCCACTCCTCGTCCCCGACCCCGTGCAGATCCGGCGTGACCAGGGCGCTGCCCATCCCGAGCAGCAGGCAGAAGTGCGCCACCGCGTCCGGCGACAGCTCAGGGTCCAGCTCGTCGTCGCCCTGCGCCACCCGTACGAGATCGGCGATCCAGGCCGCCCGCTCGCCCACGTAGTCGCGCATCGGCCCCGCCACGTCCTCGTCCCGGCGCGCCGCGACCAGCGCCTCCACGATCAGGTGCCCGCGCGGGTCGCGCCGCCGGTTCAGCGTGCGGCCGATCGCCAGCAGCAGCTCCGTGGCCGACCGGTCGGGATCGGCCACGAACAGGCTCGCCAGCTGGTTCCTCCCGTGCGCGCGCAGGGCCGCCACGAGCAGCTCGGCCTTCGAGCCGAAATGCGCGTACAGGGCGCCGTTGCTCACCCCGGCGGCGGCGGCGATGTCCGCCACCCGCGTGCCGTCGTACCCGCGCTCGGCGAAGACCTCGGCGGCGGCGAGCAGCAGCCGCTCCCGCGTCTCCGCGGCCGTCACTCCCGCGATGCGTCCCATGACCGAATTTAAAATTTCGTTCAATTGTCCCGTCAAGCGTGACCTCAGGCCACCTTCGGGGTGGAGGGATGTCCCCGTTTGATCTAGTCTGAACCCGGCGAGGGGAGTACTTCACAAGAGCCGGCCCGGTCAGTACGGACGTCCCGCGCGTCCCCGGGCGGCCACCCACTGGGTGAAGGAGACCTCGAACGGTTGGATCTGTTCGAGGGAGGTATTCCCATGTCCGCGGGGACAATCCTGCATGCCGCCGAGCCGCTGCGCACCATCGCCTCACCCACACTGTGGGCCGTCACGGTGGCCGCCCTGCTCCTGCTCCTGCTCATCGACCTGCTCATCACCCGCCGCCCGCGCGAGGAGAGCATGCGCGCGTCGGTCGCCTGGTCCGTCTTCTACCTGCTGCTGCCCGTGCTCTTCGGCCTCTACCTGTGGGCCGGCCACGGGGGCGGCGCGGCGGTCGAGTTCTACACCGGGTTCGTGGTGGAGAAGTCGCTGTCAGTGGACAACCTGTTCGTCTTCATGCTGCTGCTCGCCGCCTTCGCGGTGCCGTCCGCACTCGCCAGGCAGGTCCTGCTGTACGGGATCGTCGGGGCGCTCGTGCTGCGCGTCATCTTCATCTGGCTCGGCGCCGCCGCCCTCCAGAGCGGCACCTGGGCCTTCCTGCTGTTCGGCGCCATCCTCATCGTCACCGCCGGCAAGATCATCAAGGACGTGCTGCGCGGCGACGAACAAGAAGTCGACATCTCCTCCATGCGGTCCGTCCGCTTCGTCCGCCGCTTCGTCCCCGTCACCGAGGACTACCGCGGCTCCCGCCTCGTCGTCCGCGAACACGGCCGCCTCGCCCTCACCCCGCTCGCCCTCGCCGCCGTCGCCATCCTGGCCACCGACATCGTCTTCGCCGTCGACTCCGTACCCGCCGTGTACGGCGTCACCGAAGACCCGTTCCTCGTCTTCGCCACCAACGCGTTCGCGCTGCTCGGACTGAGAGCGCTGTACTTCGTCCTCCAGGGCGTCCTCACCAAGCTGCGCCACCTCAACCACGGGCTCAGCGTCATCCTCGCCTTCATCGGGGTGAAACTCATCCTGCACTGGGGGCACGGGGTGTGGACCTGGGTCCCGGAAATCCCGACCCTGGCCTCACTTGGGGTCATCGTGGCCGTCCTGATCACCGTCACGGCCACCAGCCTCCTCGCCAACCGCCGCGACCGCCTCCGCCCCTCTCCCCCCGCCCGGGTGGAACGGGTGGAGCCGGTGGAGCCGGTGGAGGAACCGGCCGGCGAACGCTGACCCCACCTCCCGGTCCCGATGCCCGCCCGACCCCTCCGCCACCCGGCCCCCGCTCCGGACGGCCCCCGCCCGAGCCCGGCGCCACGCCCACGCCGCCCAGCACGGCCACGGCACGGCGGGTGAGGTGGGGCCCTGCCCGGCCCGGCGCAGTGCCACGGAGCGTGGTGTGGTCCAGCGCAGCGTGCCGTGGCGTGCCCCAGCACGCGGGCGGTGCGAAAGCTCGCGTCCAAGCGCCGCGTCGGCGGGAGGGTGTGCGGTGGAGCCCGGCGCTACGCCCACGGCGCCTAGCTCGGGCACCGCACCACGCCCCACGGGCACGCAGCGCAGAGGTATGGCGCGGACGCGATGCGGCACGGCGGGCGCAGTCGCGGCCACGATGCGACGGCTCGTTTCCAAGCGCCGGGTCGGCGGGACGGTGTGCGGCGGAGCCCGGCGCCACGCCCACGGCGGCCAGCTCGGGCACGGCGCCCAGCACGGCCACGGCACCGCCCCCATCGCACCGCATGGGCACGAAGCGGAGGGACGTGGTGCCGGCGGGATGCGAGGCGGCGGGGGTGGTGGAGGGGTGGGTGTGTCGGGACAAGTCGTACATGGGAGGGCTACGGGCGGTGGTGCCGGGGAAACGTCAGTGGGGGAGATTAACCTGAGCGGTGTCCCACCGGAGGTGGGTGGGGCCGGGCTCGGGTTCGGTCTCGGAGGTGAGATGTCCCAGCGTTCGACCGGAGGGGGAGCGATCGTGGGGTCTTTCGAGGGCGGCGGGCTGCCCCCGGATGACATCGTCGTCGGCGCCCTGCGCGACGGCGACGAGGCGATGTTCGCGGCGCTGCTCGACACCTGGTCCAGGGGCATGCTCCGGGTCGCCAGGTCCTACGTGTCCACCGACCACTCCGCTGAGGAGGTCGTGCAGGACACCTGGCTGGCGGTGATCGACGGGATCGACGCCTTCGAGGGGCGCGCCTCCGTCAAGACGTGGGTCTTCCGCATCCTGGTCAACACCGCGAAGAAACGCGGCGTGCGGGAGAGCCGTACGCTGCCGTGGAGCGCGTTCGAACGCGACGGTGACGTGTTCGCGGACCTCGGCGCGGCGGCCCAGGGCGCCCGGGTGGACGGCGCCTCGGGGTGGCCGACGCCCGAGGGGGAGGCGCTGGCGGCGGAGGTGCGCGTGCTGATCGCCGAGGCGCTGGGGCGGCTGCCGCCCCGGCAGCGGGTCGTGATCACCCTGCGTGACGTGGAGGGGTGCACCTCCGACGAGGTCTGCGAGATCCTGGAGATCTCGGCGGCCAACCAGCGGGTGCTGCTGCACCGCGCCCGCACCGCGGTACGCGGCTGGCTGGCGGACTACTACGAGTCCGTCAAACAGCCCGAATGAGCTTGCGCGGCCCCATCAGGCCGATACAACGGCGACAATGAGTGAAACGGTTCATCCCAGAGACGAGGGCGGTCAACGTCGTGAAGCGGTTCACCTGCGACGAGCTGGCGGAACTTCTCACCGCCTACCTTGAGGACGCCCTCGACCAGCCGTCCCGCGACGGCGTGCGGGCGCACTTGTCCTGCTGCGAGGGGTGCGGGCGTTACTTCGACCAGTTCCGTACGACGATCAAGGTGCTCGGCGACCAGCCGCCGGAGAAGTTGTCCGCACCGGTACGGGACCGGCTCATGTCGGCCTTCCGCAACCGCAACCGTCACCCCCGCGACCACGACCACGACCGTCGTTCGTAGTGGGTCCGCCCCCGCCTCTGTCCTCGTCGCTCACTTCCGTCTCCGCCGGCCCTGACCACTGAGCTGGCGCCTCCGCCAACGGCTCCGCCCCGCCGCTGGGCCCCGCTCCTGCCGCTGCCCCGGTGCTTGGCTCCTGCTCCCGCTGCTGGTCCCGCCCTCACCGCTGGTCCCGCCGTCGGTCCTGGCCCAATGCCGTCCTCAGCCTCTGGGGCTTTCGTCCGTGCCCCCGCCCCTACGTTCGCCTACGCCGGTCCCGGCCGCTTCGCCGCCGGCGCCGCCATGGCCCAGGGCGTTCGGGCAGGGGCCGGCGGCCCGGTCTTTCCGATGGCTGAAGCTTTCCCGCAGTGCCGCTAGTACCGGTCGGGGGATGATGCCGTCGCGCAGGCAGCCCAGAGCGGCGATCGTGGCCAGGAGTTGTGCCAGCCACGCCGAGCAGTCGCGGCACGCGTCGAGGTGCTCCCCGACGGTGCGGTGCCGCGCCGGTGGGAGCGCTTCGTCCAGGTAGTCCGTGGCCAGGGCGAGCACGTCGGTGCAGCCCAGTGAACCCTCCTCCATGTCACACAGTGCCGAACGCGTCCCATCCGTTACGCGGAAATTCGTGTGTAACGATCGCGCGCCTCCCGGCTCTGTAGTCGCGTGCGTACCTGTGGCGCCGGCGAAGGGAAGACGATGATCGGGGTTACGGCCGAGAGCACGCCGCTGCGCGACGTCACGGAGGTGGCGGGGTACGCGCGCCGGTGCTTCCGCCCCGCCGGCGACCGGGTGGGTGTCGAGCTGGAGTTCCTCGTCTTCGACCGGACGGATCCCGGCGGGCACGTCCCGATGGAGCGGACGGAGCGGGCCCTGCCCGCACGGTTGCCGGGCGGCAGCCGGGTGACGTTCGAGCCGGGCGGGCAGCTGGAGCTGTCCGGGCCGGCGGGGGCGTTGCCCGACACGATCACCCGCCTGAGTGCCGACGTGGCCGCCGTGCGTGCGGGGCTGCGGGCGGCCGGGCTGGTGCTGGGCGGGGTGGGGCTCGATCCGGTACGCGTTCCGTGCCGCCAGCTCGGCCTGCCCCGTTACGAGGCGATGGCCGAGTTCCTGGGGGCGCCGTTCGGGCCGCTGATGATGTGCTCCACCGCGTCGATCCAGGTCAACCTGGACTTCGGGCGGCGGCCGGGCGTGCGGTGGGAGCGGGCGCACGCGCTCGGCCCCGTGCTGCTGGCCGCCTTCGCCAACTCGCCGCTGAGCGGCGGCCGGCCGCACGGGTGGATGTCCGGCCGTCAGGACGTGTGGAACAACCTCGATCCGACCCGGACCAGGCCGGTACCGGTCACGGGCGATCCTGTCGCCGATTGGGCGGATTACCTGCTGGATGCCCGGCTGATGCTCGTGCGGGAGGACGACGAGCGTTATCGGCCGGTACGCGATGGCTCGACGTTCCGCGACTGGCTGAACGGCGCCGGCGAGGGTTCAGAAAGTAGTGGGGGCCGGGGCGATGGTGGGGTGCGGCGGCCCACTCTGGAGGATCTGGCCTACCACGCCACCACCGTCTTCCCGCCGGTCCGGCCCCGCCGCTGGCTGGAGGTCCGTTACCTGGACGCGCAGCATCCGGCGGTCTGGCCGGTGTGCGTGGCGGTGACGCACGCGCTCATCACCGACGACCGGGCCGGCGACGCCGCGATGGCCGCCGTCCCGACAGAAGCGGGCGGCCAGGAGGAATGGGACAGGGCCGCGCGGTGCGGGCTGGCGGATCCGAGGCTGCGGAACGCCGCCGAGGTGGGTTTCCGTGCCGCCCTGGAGGCGCTGCCCAGGCTGGGCGCGGATGCGGCGCTGGTCGGCGCGGTGGCCGCGTTCGCCGACCGGTACGTGAGGAAGGGCCGCTCCCCGGCGGCCGACCTGATGGAGGCGCCTCACCCGGCCCCGCCATGGCTCGATCACGACGACCAAGATCCAATCGCCGACCACGACGGCCACGGTCCACTCGCCGGCCACGACCCCGTACATGAAGGACACGCATGAACGACATCAAGGAACGCATCGCCAGAGAGCTCATAGCCGTCCGCGACCGTTCGCTCGCCTACACCGACGCCGACGACGACCTCCTGGTGAACCAGCACTCGCCGCTCATGTCCCCCCTCGTCTGGGACCTGGCGCACGTCGGCAACTACGAGGAGCTGTGGGTGCTGCGCGCCGCCGCCGGCATCACCCCGCTGCGGCCGGAGATCGACGACATCTACGACGCGTTCAAGACCCCGCGCAAAGACCGTCCGAGCCTGCCGTTCCTGCGCCCGGCGGAGGCGCGCGGCTACATCGAGGGCGTGCGCGGCCGGGTGCTCGACGTCCTCGACGAGGTGGACCTGGAGGGGCCGTCGCCGCTGCACCGCGACGGGTTCGTGTTCGGGCTGGTGATCCAGCACGAGCACCAGCACGACGAGACCATGCTCGCCACCCTGCAGCTGTCCGGGCAGCCGGGCCTGGTGCGCGACGGCGACCTGCCGCCGGGCCGTGCCGGGGGCCCGGAGGAGGTGCACGTGCCCGCGGGGCCGTTCCTCATGGGCACGGACACGCTGCCGTGGGCCTACGACAACGAGCGCCCCGCCACGTGGGTGGACCTGCCCGGCTACTGGATCGACCGGCTGCCGGTCGGCAACCGCGCGTACCTGGCGTTCATGGAGGACGGCGGGTACGACGACCCGCGCTGGTGGACGCCCGAGGGCTGGCAGTGGCGGCAGCGGCGCGGCATCACCGCCCCGCTGTTCTGGACCAGCGACGGCGGCACCTGGCACCGCACCCGCTTCGGCCGCGTCGAGCCCGTCCCGATGGACGAGCCGGTGCAGCACGTGAGCTGGTACGAGGCCGACGCGTACGCTCGCTGGGCCGGCAAGCGGCTGCCCACGGAGGCCGAGTGGGAGAAGGCGTGCGGCTGGGACCCGGAGGCGCGCCGGTCGAGGCGTTACCCGTGGGGCGAGGCCGACCCCGGCCCCTCCCTGGCGAACCTCGGCCACCGCGCCTCCCACCCCGCCGCCCTCGGCGCGTACCCGGCGGGCGCCAGCGCCTACGGGGCCGAGCAGATGGTGGGCGACGTGTGGGAGTGGACGAGCTCCTGGTTCCACGGCTACCCGGGGTTCCGCAGCTTCCCGTACAAGGAGTACAGCGAGGTGTTCTTCGGCGAGGAGTACCGCGTGCTGCGCGGCGGCTCGTGGGCGGCGGACCCGGCGGCGGTGCGCACCACGTTCAGAAACTGGGACTACCCGATCCGCCGGCAGATCTTCACCGGTTTCCGCTGCGCCCGGTCGGAGCTGGTCTGAGTGTGCAGGCACGCCGCCTGGCTGGGCGCCGAGCGCTCGCTCGCCTCGCTGATCGACGAGCCCGAGCACGGGCTGCTCAAGCAGTCGTACGCGCCGCGCCGCCAGCGGCACGGCATGGTGAACGCCGACGGGTACGGCATGGGCTGGTACGTTCCGGGCCGTCCTGAGCCGGTGCGTTACCGCCGTTCCGTGCCCATCTGGACTGACGCGAACCTGCCGGGCCTGGCCGCCGTGGCCCGTTCGACGTGCCTGCTGGCCGCGGTGCGCTCGGCCACCGTGGGCATGCCGGTCGAGGAGAGCGCCACGGCGCCGTTCGCCGACCGCACGTGGCTGCTCAGCCACAACGGCCGCGTCGCCCGTGACGCGGTCGCCGACCTGTGCGACGCCGCCGAGAGCACCTGCGACGCCGCCTGGGTCGCCGGCGCGGTGTTCCAGCGCGGGCGCGCCGGCGCCGGCCTGGGCGAGGCGCTGGCCGAGGTCGTCGTCCAGGCCGGGGAGAAGGACCCGGCCGCCCGCCTCAACCTGCTTGCCTCCGACGGCACGACGCTCGCCGCGACCGTCTGGGGCGACACCTTGTTCCACCACCGATTCCACGACGGCGTGCTGGTGGCCAGCGAGCCGCTCGACGACCTGCCCGGCTGGCAGGCCGTGCCCGAGCGGAGCCTGCTGACCGTGACCCGCGACGACGTACGCGTCCAGCCGCTGTGAACCCATCTCTTGGAGGCCTCGTGCCCGTCACCCAGTCCACCGTGCGCGTGATCAGCCATCTTGACCGCGACTACCTGCGCCAGGCCCTCGAACACGACGTCATCACCGGCCTGACGTCCACCCCCAAGTGGCTGCCGCCCAAGTGGTTCTACGACGCCACCGGCAGCGAGTTGTTCTCCCGTATCACCCGGTTGCCCGAGTACTACCCGACCCGGCGCGAGCTGGCCATCCTGCGCGCGCGGGCCGCCGACCTGGCGGCCGTCTCCGGCGCGGACACGCTGGTCGAGCTGGGTTCGGGCACCAGCGAGAAGACCGTGCTGCTGCTGGACGCGCTGTCGGCGGCGGGCACCCTGCGCGGCTACACGCCGGTGGACGTGGACGCCGTCACCCTCGACGCCGCCGCGCACCGCCTGGCCGCGCGCTATCCGGGGCTGACCGTACGCGGGGTGTGCGCCGACTTCGAACGGCACCTGGCGCTGCTGCCCCGCAACGGGCGGCGCATGGTGGCCTTCCTCGGCGGCACCATCGGCAACCTCGAACCGGCCGCCCGCGCCGTGTTCCTCAAGGAGCTGCGGGCCACGCTGCGGCCGGGCGACACGTTCCTGCTGGGGGCCGACCTGGTGAAGGACAGGGGGCGGCTGGTGGCGGCCTACGACGACTCGGCGGGGGTGACGGCCGCGTTCAACAGGAACGTGCTGCACGTCATCAACAGGGAGCTGGACGCCGACTTCGAGCCGGACGCGTTCGAGCACGTCGCCCTGTACGACGAGCGGCACGACTGGATCGAGATGCGGCTGCGCGCCTCCCGTGAGATGCGGGTGCGGGTCGGCGGGCTCGGGCTGGAGGTGTCGTTCGAGGCGGGGGAGGAGATGCGCACGGAGATCAGCGCCAAGTTCCGGCCGGAGGGGCTGCGGATGGAGCTGGAGGCGGCGGGCTTCGGGGTGCGCCGCCACTACACCGACCCGGCGGGAGACTTCGCCCTGGTCCTGGCCGAGGCGTGAGCACCTGCCCGACCCCTGAGGAGGTGGGCGGGAGGTGGCGGGCGGCGCGGGCGGTGATGCCGCCCGGGCACCTCGACGCGGCCGGCTGCAACGTGCCCGCCGACCGGGTGCTCGACGCGATGACGGCGCACCTGCGGCGGGAACGCGAACGCGGTGGCTACGCCGCCGTCCCCGACCTCACCGCCGCCCGCACGGCCCTGGCCGCGCTGGTCGATCCCGCGCTGGTCGATCCCGCGCTGGTCGATCCCGCGCTGGTCGATCCCGCACAGAGCGGTTCGCTGCAGGTGGCGTTGCTGGAGAGCGGGACGGCGGCCATGGCGGCGCTGCTCGGCGGGTGGCGGCTCGGCCCCGGCAGCCGCGTCGGCTGCGCGCGCACCGAGTACGGCGGCACGCTGATGCTGCTGCGCCGCCTGGCCGTCCAGCGCGGTTGGCGGCTCGTCGAGCTGCCCGTGGACGGCGACGCCCGGATCGACCCCGACGGCGTACGCGCGAGGCTGGCGTCCGGGCTGGACCTCGTGGTCGTCTCGCACGTCGGCTCCCACCACGGCGTCGTGCAGCCGGCGGCGGAGCTGGCGGTGTTGTGCCGGGCGGCGGGGGTGCCGTTCGTGCTGGACGTCTGCCAGTCGCTGGGCCACGTGGAGGTGCGGGGGATCGGCGCGACCGCGTACGTGGGCACGTCCCGCAAGTGGCTGGCCGGCCCCCGTGGCGTCGGCTTCCTGCTCGTGCCCGAGCTGTCGCCGGCCATGGACGCCCCGGCCCCGACGCTCAGCGGCCACGTCTGGGAAGGCCCCGGGTGGGAGCGGGGCGAGGTGGCGCCGGTGGAGGGGGCGGCGCGTTTCGAGAGCTCGGAGGGCCCCATCGCGGCCAGGGCGGGGCTGGCCGCCGCGGTCGAGGAGCTGTACGCGCTCGGCCCGTCCGCCGTGCACGCCCATCTGGCGGAGCTGGGCCGCGCGGCCCGTGCCCTGCTCGACGGGGTGGGCGGCTGGCGGGTGGCCGAGCCGCTGGACGAGCCTTCGGCCCTGGTCACGCTGGCCCCGCCGCCCGGCGACTCGGCCGAGCGGGCCGCCGCCCGCGCGGCGGAGTCGTCCCTGCTGGTCGGCGTGGTGCCGGCGGCCCGCGCCCCGCTGCACCTGCGCGAGCCCGTGCTGCGCGTCTCCCCGCCACCTGGCACCTCCCTGGACACCCTGCGGGCGCTGGCCGGCATTCTCGCCGCCGCCTGACCTCACGTTGACACCCTACTGCGTTCAGTGTCTATGCTGTGCTCACTTACTACACGCCGTTCAACTTTTAGACGGCGCAAAACCATGAGGAGCCACAGTGCGTATCGGAGTGTTCGGAGCCACGGGAGTGATCGGTTCGCGGGTCGTCGCCGAAGCGGTGACGCGCGGGCACGACGTCACCGCGTTCACCAGGGACGCCACCCGCATTCCCGCCGGCGCGGGGCAGGTGACGTGGCGCGTCGCCGACGTCATGGACGTGCCCGCCGTGACGGGGGCCATCGCCGGTCTGGACGTGATCGTGAACGCGCTCAACGCCGGCCGCGACATCCCCGAGACCATCGCCAACGCCCACGTGCTCCCCGCCGCCGCGCGTTCGCTGCTCGAAGCGCTGGAGTCGTACCCCGCCGCCCGCCTGATCGTGGTCGGCGGCGCGGGCAGCCTTGAGGTACGCCCCGGGCTCCAGGTGGTGGACACCGAGGGCTTCGCCAAGGGCCTGCCGGCGAACCTGGGCGTCCCGGAGGAGTACGTCAAGGTCGTGCTCGCCCACCGCGAGGCCCTGGCGCTCTACCGCCTGTCCAACCGCCGCTGGACCTACCTCAGCCCCTCGTCGGGCCGGGTCGACCCCGGCGAGCGCACCGGCAGGTTCCGGGTGGGCGATGACCGGCTGCTGGTGCGCGCGGACGGCACCAGCCCCATCTCCGCCGAGGACGTGGCCGTCGCCGTGGTGGACGAGGCGGAGCTGCCCCGGCACGTTCAGCGGCGCTTCACCGTGGGTTACTGAGCCCGGCGTTGATCGCGGCGCCCGCGCGGGGATCATGACCCCGAGATGGAGGCAATCATGCGGAAGTTACGCACGCTGGGCGCCGCGCTCGGCGCGGTCCTGCTCATGGCGATCACCGCCGCGCCCGCCGCGGCCGCGCAGCCGCCCACCCGCACCTGGCACAAGCAGACCCTGTGGAGGCAGTTCATCAGCACCGACCCGGCCACCGGGGCGAGGCTCACCACCTGCTTCCGGCTCCCGGCCGTCGTCAGGACGAGCAGGAACGTGCTGCTCGCCTTCGCCGAGCGGCGCAACAGGAACAACTGCGCCGACCACGGCGCGTTCGACGTCGTGATGCGCCGCTCCACCGACCACGGCGTCACCTGGGGGGCGAGCACCGACGTCCTGAAGAGCACCGCGGGGGCCGCCCTCCAGGGGAACGCGACCGTGGTGGCCGACTCCGCGGGGCCGGTGTTCCTGTTCACCACCTCCGAGCCGACCGCGACCCAGACCACGCCCCGCACTCCGAAGGTGCAGGTCAGCAAGGACGACGGGGTCACGTGGTCGGATCCGGAGGACCTGTCCGGTGTGATCAAGGCTCCGGCGGGGGCGGGCGACTGGTTCGCGACCGGCCCCGGGCACGGCATCCAGCTCACGCGCGGTACGCACGCCGGCCGCCTCGTCGTGCCGGTCTACTTCGCCGTGGGGAGCCGGCAGAGCGTACGGCTGATCTACAGCGACGACCACGGCGGCACCTGGAACGCCGGCGCGACCGCCACGTACGACAAATCGGTGCTCAAGCTGGGCGAGCAGACGCTCGTCGAGCGGACCGACGGCAGCATCCTCGTGATCGCCCGCAACGGCGCCGTCCCCGACGACCAGACGTCCGTGCACGGCCTGGCCACGGGCGTGAGCCGCGACGGCGGCCTGACGTTCGACGGCGGCTTCCGCGCCGACGCCGCCATCACCGCCCCGCCGACCCACCCCGCCCTGCTGCGCCAGCGCTGGGACGGCGGCCCGTACACCCGCATCCTGCTGTCGGCGCCCGCCACCCCCAAGACCGACAACAACCCGGTGGGCATGAACGTGCGCTCGTCCTTCGACGAGGGCACGACCTGGCGCGACCACGACGGCGCGATCGACAACGCCGGGGTGCGCATCGACGGCGACCACGCCGGCTACTCGGACCTGGCGCTGCTCGGCAACGGCGCGATCGGCGTGCTGTACGAGGCGGGCGCGGCCCGCTTCCGCGACGAGATCCGGTGGAACTGGTTCTGGGAGAGCGCCATCGGCCTGCCCTGAGCCCATCAGGGGGACCATCAGGCGGGGACCAGGAGAGCTTCGACGGCCGCCGCCACCCGGCGGGTGAACGGCGACGCGCCGGCCGGGCCGTGGAAGGGCTGCGTGGCGCCGTCCGTGACGGCCTCGATGGTGACGAGGTCGGCGCCCGGGTGGCAGACCACGTCCGTGGCCGGCAGGCCGGCGAGCAGGAACTCGCCCAGGTCGGCCAGGGCCTCGGCCGGATGGGCCGCGCGCCGCACCCAGCGCGGCCGGTCGGCTCGGTCCAGCCGGTAGACGCCGGACCCCTGGCCGGCCGCGACCCGTAAGGGCGTGTCGCCGCGCAGCCGCACCCGCACCGAGAAGGGCCCGCCGCGCTCGGTGGCGCGCAGCAGGCTGACCTGGTTGAAATCCTGCGGGTCCGGCAGCCAGCTCACCCGGCCGCCCAGCATCACCACCAGGTGGGCCGGCAGGAACGGGGGCACGCCGACGGCCTGCTGGTTGACCGCCGACACCTCCGTGCTGTCGTCGCAGCGCCACCTGACCGCCGACAGGTAGACCCGCTCGTCCGGCGTGAGCAGGCCGCGCAGGCTGAACAGCCCCGCGACACCGTACCTGCGCCAGGCCCACACCGCGATGCGCTCCGCGCACTCGATGAGCAGCGCCGCGGCGGGCAGCGGCCACGGGCGCGACCAGTCGTGGCCGGCACTGCACAGCGGGCCGAGGCCCAGCTCGGCGACGCCGGTCGTCTCGTGCGCGGGCCGGTCCACGTACACGCCGACGCCGCCGGTGAGGTTCGGGACGCTGAGCGCGGTGACGGCGCACGGCCAGCCGTCCACGTACGCGGCCACCCGGTACGGGCCGAGCAGCCGCGCCGCCCTGGACATGTCCTCCTCGCCCGACACGATCACGGTGCCGCGCCCGCCGTACCCGTCGCCCGCCTGCACCACGACCCGCTCGGTGCCGACCGCGCGCCGCAGCTCCGCCAGGCCCGGCAGCCGCTCGGCCGGTACGCACCGGATCCGCGCCACCGCCGGGACCCCGGCCGCCCGCAGCAGGTCGTCGAACAGGTGCCGGGCCTCGATCGTGGCCCGCACGCCCGCCTCGATCGCCGCGACGGTCCCGCCGGGTCCCGCCAGCTCCTGGAGCTGCGCGCCCGTGTGGCATGTGGCGATGACGGGCGGCCGATCCAGCTTGACCAGGTGCCGGGCGGCCTCGTGGCGTACGCGCCGCAGCCAGCCGCGCCGCCCGGCCACCGAGCGGCTGCCGGTCTGCTCCTCGGCGGCCACGACCATGCCGGGCAGCGCCGGGTCCCATGCCGCGTAGCAGCCGATGCCCAGCGCGGGCCGCAGCGCCTCCACGGGCATCGGCCCCGTGTAACCGGTGCGCAGGGCGGTGCTGTACCGGTCGACGACGACCAGCGGCCTGCCCGCCAGCGCGGTCAGCAGCTCGGCGTGGGCCACCTCGGCCGCCGCCACGTCCATCCCTGCCATGGAGCCTCCTCGTCCTCGGCCATCACGTCACCGTCCGCTCTCTTGACGGTGCGCTGCGTGCGGCGCATCGTCGAGGGCACCGCGATGTGAAGCGATGTGAAGATGAGATGCCGCCACGGCGCACCCGCCCGGTCGTGAACCGGGCCCTGGCCGCGCTGATCGAGCAGGCCGGGTGGACGCACGCCGCCACCGCGCAGCACGTCAACGCCGTCGCCGCCGAGACCGGCGAGCGCCTGCACTACGACCGCTCGGCCGTGGGGCACTGGCTCACCGGCACCGTTCCCAGGCCGGAGGCGGTGCACGCCGCCGTGGAGGCGTTCCGCCGCCGGCTCGGCCGGGCGGACCTGACGCCTGAGCACCTGGGCTGGCCCGGCGCCGCCGCCGCCCCGCCCGCCGACGACCCGTGGCACGGCGACCCGGTCGCCCGCCTGGCCACGCTCGGCGAGGACGACCTGCTCAACCGCCGCACCGTGCTGACCGCCGGCACGTTCACGCTGGCCGCGCTGTCGGGCCTGGCGGGGCGCGGGGTGCCGGCCGTGGCCGCGCTGTCCGGCCTGGTCAGGCGCGGGACGCGGGCCCCCGTCTCGCGCGCCGGAGCCGGGGACGTGGCCCGCGTGCGCGCCGCCACCGCCGCCTTCGCCGACCTCGACGACCGCTTCGGCGGCGGCCACGCCCGCGCCGCCGTCGCCGCCTACCTGTCGCGCGAGGTGACCCCGCTGCTGGGCGTGGCCGGCGGGCGCGCCAGGCCCGACCTGTTCACGGCCGCGGCCGAGCTGAGCTACCTCGCCGCGTACATGGCGATGGACGCGGGCGCGAACGCGCTGGCCCAGCGCTACTACATCAGCACCGTACGGCTCGCCGACGAGGCCGGCGACCTGGTGCTGCGGGCGACGGCGTTACGCAGCATGGCCGTGCAGGCCGCCGAGCTCGGCCACGACGCCGAAGCGCTCGCGCTGGCCGACGCCGCCGCCTCGGCCCTCGGCGGGCACGGCCCCCGGCGCACGCTGGCCTGGATCACCGGCATGCGCGCCGAGGCGCACGCCGCGGCCGGCACCCGCTGGGACGCGCTCACCCTCCTGCGCCGCACGGAGACCCAGCTCGAACGCGCCGACTCGCCGCCGGAGACCGAATGGCTGGGCAACTACCGGCGCGAATCCCTGGAACACCAGATCGGCCTCACCCTCACCCAGCTCGGCGACCACGCCACCGCCGCCCGCCACTTCACCGCGTCCATGGAGGCGCGGCAGCCCGTCGAGCTGCGCACCCGCGTGCTGATCGGGCTGCGGGCGGCGCACGCCAGCGTCCGGGCCGGCGACCCGGAGCAGGCCGCCGTCACCGTCCTGGGCCTGAGCGACGACGTACGGCTGATCGCCTCGGCCCGGGTGCACGACGAGCTGCGCCGCCTGCGGGCGGGCTGGCAGCGCTACCGCGCCAGCCCGCTGGTCGCCGAGGCGGACGCCGCCGTGTCCTAAAGAAGATCAGCAAGGCGGTCGGCCTGCTCCGGGTCGCGCCCGAAGCAGTAGAGCATCACCTCGTCCGCGCCCAGCTCCTCGAATTGGGCGATGGCGTCCCTGATCTCGCCGGGCGTGGTGCGCATCCCGGAGACCATGTAGTCGGCGACGCCCGACGAGGCGTAGTAGGCGCCCATCGCCGCGCGCGCCTCGTCGATCGCCTCCTGGGGGCCGATGGCCGCGGTGACCTGGGCGACGATGCGGGGCGAGCCGGTCCGTCCGTGCTCCTTCCAGCTCGTCCGCACGGTGTCGAACAGCCCGCCCGCCCAGGACGGCGGGGCGGCGGCGAGGAAGCCGTCACCCCAGCGGGCGACGCGCTCCAGCGCGCGCGGCTTGAACCCGCCGACCAGCACCTCAGGGCCGCCCGGCCGCGCGGGAGCGGGCCCGATGGGGCCGGCGCCGTCACCGTACGGCTCGCCGGACCACAGCCGCCGCAACGTGGCGAGCTGCTCGTCCATGCGGCGGCCACGGGCGCGCAGGTCGGTGCCGGCGGCCACGTGGTCGTCGGCCCGGCCGCCGACGCCGACGCCGAGGACGAACCGGCCGCCGCTGAGCCGGTCGAGGGTCGCGGCCTGCTTGGCGAGCAGCGCGGTCTCCCGCAGCGGCGGCAGGAGGACTTCGGTCTGGAGCCGGATCCTGGTGGTGGCGCCGGCGAGGACGGCGAGCGTGACCAGCGGCTCGGGGTTGTCGTAGACGAGACGGTCGAGCAGGCCCAGCGTGGTGAAGGGGCCCGCTTCAGCGCGGGTGGCCCAGTCGAGCAGCGACTCGGGGTCGGTGACGGGCAGGCCGAGGCCGACGTACATGAGGTGCCTCCGAAATGAAGAGACGGCAAAGGACCGTGCCGCCCTCTTCAGCACCCCATCGACCGGGATGTGCGCTTCCGCTCTGCGGCGTTACTTCTGGAAAGCGCGCGTTCGAATTGAGATCACCCTACAACAACGGCGAGGGACCCCGCACCTCGGCGTGCGGGGTCCCTCCCGTGCTGCTCAGGAGCGGAGGATCGTGCGGGCGGCCACCAGCTCGCCGCCCTGGAACCCCTCCACCCGGATGACCTGCGCCGATCCGGCCCCCGGCACCGGCACGGTCGTGACCTGCTGCGTCACGTCCACCGACGCCGCCGGCCGGCCGTCCAGGTAGATGTCGGCCCGGTCCACCAGCGCCGTCGTCAGCGTGAGCTGCGCGGCGGCGACCTGCACGTCGAGCTGCCGCACCGGCTGCCCGGCCAGGATCTCGCCGGCCCGCGCGAGCAGGTCCTCGTTGCCCTGCAGCACGTCCCTGCGGGTCATGTGGTGGCGGAAGTCCGGCACCACGCCGAGGTCCTCGACGGGCGTGCCGGCCAGGTCGTGGACGCGCAGCGAGCGCCGGATCGACACCCGCATGCCCGCCCCGCCCGGCAGCGGCTTGTAGGGGCTGTCGGGGACGTCGAGCAGGAGCTTGAGCAGCTCGTGCGTCCACACGTTCGCGCCGCCCGCGCCCGTGTTGTCGTCCGTGCCGAGGATCTTGCCGATCTTGTGGTCCTGGAAGCCGCCGGCGAAGATGTCCGTCGCCGAGTAGCAGAGCGCGTTCGTGACCAGCACGACCGGGCCGAAGTACTGCTGGCCGAGCGCGTTCGCCCCGCCCGCCGGGGTGATCGGGAACGCGGCGGAGAAGACGGCGCCCGTCTCCAGCGCCTGCTCCATCGACGGGCACCACGGGCCGAGGTCGATCTGGCCGGTCGGGTTCTCCTTGTGGCGGCGGCAGATGCGCAGGTTCAGGTTCGTCGTGATGAACTGCGTCGGCTCCGGCAGGATCGGGCGCGGCGTCAACGTCTGCAGCAGGAACTCGCTGGCGAAGATGTGGCCGCCGCCGTTGTCGCGGACGTCCAGGATGAGCCCGTTCTGCGGCAGCAGCCCGACGAGCCGGACGAACTCGCGGACGAACGCGTCCGGATCGTTGACGCTGAAGCTGAACACGCGGATGTGGCCGAACGTGCCTGATGGCGTGACGACGCTCCTCGCCCGGAAGAAGCCGGGCATGGACGTCACGATGTCGGCGCCCGGCTCGGCGGGCTCCGCCGTCAGCTCCGCGCCGCCCAGGCTCTCCTGCGCGGTGACGGCCTCGGGCACGTACAGGAGCTTGAGCGCCCGGCTGATCTCGTCCGCGCCCAGGTCGAGGCCCTGGGCGGTGGCGGCGGCCGACACCTCGTCCGCGTTCACGAACGGCGGCAGGTTGTCGCTGACCCGCCAGGTCGTGCTCAGCTCGCGCTGGATCCCGTCCTGGCCGACGTACGTGAGCACCACCCACGACTCTTCCGGCGGCACGTGCACGCGCAGCGGCCTGATCGTCAGCGACTGCAGGCCGCGCGCGTGCCTGGCCGCCGGGTTGCTGCCGGCGAACCTGGCCGCGTTCATGTCCACCGCGCGGTCGATCGGGATGCCGTTCCAGTGCGTCACCTCGACGCCGGGGCCGAAGCCCGGCGAGGAGAAGTCCTGCACCGTCTTGGTGACCACGTAACGGCGCTGGTCGCCGTCATAGTGCTCCTCGATGAGGTACGGCAGGAAGGCGATCCTGCCGGAGAACGGCTGGGGGAGCAGGTAGTTGGTGTGCAGGTCGCGTACCGAGTGGAAGATCTCGGACAGCTCCGCGTGGAAGCGCCATTCCGGGCCCATGGTCTGCGGGGTCTGCCTGCTCAGGCGCACGGCCAGCAGGCGCAGCCGCTGCACTGGGTTCACGGCGTGCATCGCGGCCTTCATCGGCAGATGCACGTAGTTCTGCTCGAAGAGCACCAGCGCCTGCTGGACCAGGAGTCTCCTGTCGTCGAGTGTGAGTTTGTCCGCCGTGCGCAGGAAGTCCTGGAGCTCCTGCTTCGCGGCCCCGCTCGTGGGCTCGGTCATCTTCGTCCACCCGTTCCGGTCGTCCGCGCGGAAGTCGCTGCCGCGCTCGAATACCGGCACGGTTTCACCGGCGCCGCGAGGGTCGCCACGGGAGACAACCTAGGGCTTTCCCTAGCCTGCGGGGGTGCGGCGCGCGGGCGGCGGGCGACCCGGCTCCTGATGCCGAGATCGCCGGGCGGCCCGGCTCCTCCTGCCAGGACTGCCGGGCCGCCCGGCTCCTCCTGCCCGTCACCGCTTCCGGGAGGTGCTCACCCGCCGATCGCCTTGGCCTCGTTGCCCTTGAGAACCTGGACCTTGCGCGGCCGGGCCGTCTCCAGCACCGGGATCCGCACCGCCAGCACGCCGTCGCGGTAGGCCGCCTCGACGTGGTCGGCGTCCAGGTGCTCGCTCAGGTAGACCCGGCGGGTGAAGTCGCCCATGGGCCGCTCCCGGATGAACAGCCGCTCGTCGTCACCGTAGGTCTCCTGCCGGTGCGCCGAGACCGTCAGGACCCCGCGATCGACGCTCACGTCGATGGTGTCGGGGTCGATGCCGGGCAGGTCGAAGCGCAGCAGCACCTCGTCGGCGCGGCGCAGGCCGTCCATCGGCAACCGACGCGGGGGTGCGGCGCGTGGTGCTGCTGTCGTCCGCGGCGGTCGTCCTGCCCGGCTCGGCGCGCAACCCCATCGCGCGGCAGCACCGCGCCGTCGAGTCGGCCCTGGAGGAGTCGGGCCTGTCGTGGACGTTCATCCGGCCGGGCATGTTCGCCACCAACACGCTGTGGTGGTGGAGCCGCCCCATCAGGAACGGCGCAGCGGTGCGGCTGCCGTACCCGGAGGCGATGACCGCGCCCGTCAGCGAGCGCGACATGGCGGCGCTCGCGGTGACCGCGCTGACCGAGCCGGGGCACGGGCGGCAGGCGTACACCGTGTACGGGCCGCAGGCGCTCACCCTGCGCGAGCAGGTCGAGCACATCGGGGCGGCCCTCGGCCGGCGGATCCCCATCGAGGAGGTGACTCCCGAGCAGGCACGCGCGGAGCTGAGCGAGGTGATGCCCGCCATGGGCGTGGAGGCGATCATGGGGGCGTGGGCCGCGGGCACGACGGCCGCCCCCGAGACCAGCACGATCGTGGAGAAACTCACCGGCCGGCCCGCCCAGACCTTCGCCGCATGGGCCCGCGACCACGCCGCCGACTTCCGCGCCTGACGGCCCTGCCGCGATGCCGGCAATGGAATTTGACAGGCATATTAGTTCGTTGTACGGATGTAGGTAAGTTGAGTCGATGAGACTCAAGGAACGGTCCTCCACCCAACGGGACCTGGGGAAGGAGCAGCGAGGAGGAAGCCATGCCGATGCGCGCCGAACCGTTCCCCTCCGAACCGTTCCGCTCCCCCTCACTCCGCCGAACGGCCCGCCGGCACCCCGGCGGCGCCCGCGACTCGATCGACCTGACCGTCCCTCACGCTGCTCCGACACGACCTGTCCGCGACGGAACGAAGCGCACGACGACGCTTCGAAGGGAGAAGACGATGGCCCTACCCGTGCTGCGCTCGGCACCGCTGCGTCCTGCCCGCGACTCCCTCGCGCCGCCGGACCCGCTGCACGAGCTCGTCCACCTGCAGCACCGCATGAGCGTACTGATCGGCGGCGACGCCCAGACGGGCATGTGGACGCCCCCGGCCGACATCACCGAGAACGACGACGCCTACCTCGTCGAGATCGACCTCCCCGGCGTCAAGCGCAGAGACGTGACGGTCGAGGTCGCCGGGAACGAGCTGCGCATCACCGGCCGCATCCAGGAGAAGGAGAAGGTGGGCTGGCTGCGCTACCGCACCCGCCGCGTCGGCCGCTTCGCCTACCACACCCTGCTGCCGGTGGGCGTCGACGCCGACCGCATCCGCGCCGACCTGACGGACGGCGTCCTGACGGTACGCCTTCCGAAGACCGACGCCGCCCGGCCTCGCCGCATCGCCGTCCGCACCGCCTGACGCTCCAGCCTGCCGCCCCGACCTGGCACCTGGACCTGCTGCCCTGTCCTGCTGCCCTGTCCTGCTGCCCCGGCCTGGCGCTGTTGCCCCGGCCTGGCGTCCGGCGAGGTTGCGGGCCACCGGGGTGGCTGGAGTGGGGCGGGCCGGCGTAAGCCGTGCTGTTTGGGGCGGGCCGGCGAGGCCGTCCTGGTGGAGGCGGCACGTGGCTCCACCGTGCGGCGACGTCGGCACTCCCTGGCGTCGTATGGCGAGGTGGCCGGAGGGTGGTCCATTATTTTACGAGTGAAACACTTGCTAAACTTGTTGAGTGAGTGCCCTCCCGTTTCACCAGCTCAAGCCCCGTGTCCGCCTGCCCGTCCGAGCCGCGCTGCGGCTCGCGCCCCTCGGCGACATCTGGCACAAGCCCGCCCTGAGCGGGGTGGCCGCGCTCGCCGTCGTCCTGCTCGCCCTTCTCGCGGCCGGGCGGCTGGACCTCACCCTGTACGCCTCCGCCGGGGCGATGTGCGCCCTGTACGGGCACGGCCTGCCGTACGCCGCGCGGGCCAGGGCGCTCGGCCGGGTCGTGCTGGGGATGCTGGCCGGCACCGCCGCCGCCCTCGTCACCGCCGCCCTCACCGACTCCGTCGCCGTCCGCGTGGCCGTGGCCGCCCTGCTGGCGGGGCTGCACAAGGCGGCCTGCGACGCCACCAGGATCGGCCCGCCGGGAAACGTCGTGCTCACCTTCATCGCCGCCGGCGCCGCCTTCGTCCCGGGGCAGCGCCTCGCCGACGTGCCGCTGCACATCGGGCTGGGGGTGCTCGGCGGGATCGTGGCCTGGGTGGTCGGGATGGCCCCGGGCCTCGTCCGTCCGGACGGACCCGAGCGCATCGCGGTCGCCCGCGCCCTGGAGGCGACGGCGCGGCTGGTGCGTGCTCGCGATGACGCCCAAGGCGCCCCGCGAGGCCCGGCTTGGCCTCCTGGCGCTCGGGGCGACGTCCGCCGGGCGCGGGGTGGCGACGATCACCAGGCGCGCCACGCTGCCGCCGCGGCTGTGAACGGGGCGTGGCAGACGTTGCTGCGTTCCGGGGACCGGCGCGACGGGTTGCGGCGGCTGCTGGCGCGGGCCGAGTCGGCCGCCACCCGTGCCGGTGGTGGGGTGGACGCCGACGTGCTCGTGGCCTGGGCGCACGACCTGCGCAAGGGCCGTCCCGTCCCCGAGCCGCCGCTCTGCGACGCGCGCACGGACGCGGGCGAGCGGGCGGAACTGGCGGGCATCGCGGCCGAGCGGGCGGGACTGGACGGCATCGCCGCCGAGCGTGCTTCGGTCGCCGGGGTGCGGTGGCGGGTGCCGTTGGTGCTGGTGGCCCGGTGGTGGCGGGTGGTCGTGACGGTGTTCGCGGGTGCGGCGCTGGCGGGGTGGGGGTCGATGGCGCTCGGCGTGGGACGGCCGTACTGGGCCGTCGTGACGGCGGCGGCCGTGTTCGCGGCCAACACCACCATGTCGTGGAGCCGCGCCCTCCAGCGCGTGCTCGGCAACCTGCTCGGCGTCGCCCTGTTCACCGCGATCGTGCCCGTGACCAGGTGGGGTGCGGTGGCGTTGATCGTGGCGGTGCTGGTCATGCAGTTCGTGACGGAGGCGGCCATCACCCGCAACTACTGGCTGGGGAGCGTGTTCGTGGCGCCGATGGCCATGTTGATGACGGAGTTCGCCGGGGCGGGGCCGGTGTCGGCGCTCGTGGCCGATCGGTGGCTGGACACGTGCCTCGGGGCCGCCGCCGGGCTGCTGGCGTGCGTGCTCGTGCCCGACCGGCGGGCCGCCGCCCGCGTACAGGATGGGCTGGAGCGGCTGGAACGGCTGGTGGGGGAGCCGCTCACGGAGGGCCGGGACGCGCGGGACCGGTTGCGGGGTGCGCTGGTGGAGCTGCGTGAGGCGGCCGACGTCGCGGCGGGCGAGTGGTGGAGCGCGACGCTGCCACAGGAGCGCATCGCCGCCGCCGAACGCGCCGGCCACCACCGGCTGGCCCAGCTGCCCGCCTGACCGGGACGGCGGTGCCGAGGCGCGGCGGTGGCAGGGCGCGGCGGTGGTGGGGCGCGGCGGTGGCGGGGTGCGGCGGTGGCGGGGTGCGGCGGTGACCGAGGGCAGCGGTGGTGGGGCGCGGAGGTGTCGGTGGCGCGTACGATCGGAAGCCACCGGACACCCCAGCCGCAGGAAGGATCGGGCACGTGGAGGACGCCGTGGCGGTCGCGCTGCGCCAGTGGCGGAAGGTCCTCCCCGACGCCGACCTCGACACCATCGCCGTCATCGGCCGGCTCAACCGCTGCACCGCCCTCCTGCACCAGGCCGCCGACGCGCCGCTCGGCCGCGCCGGCGTGAACCGGGCCGAGTACGACCTCCTGTGCGCCCTGCTCAGGGTGGGTGGCGAGCTGACGCCGGGCAGGCTGGCCCGCGAGACGTTCGCCTCGGGGGCCGCCGTGACGAAGCGGGCGCGGCGGCTGGTGGAGATCGGCCTGGTCGCCCGCCGGGTGGACGACCGCGACCGCCGCGTGGCGCACCTGTCGCTCACCGAGCGGGGCAGGGAGTTCATCCTGCGGCTGGTGCCGGAGCAGCTGGAGTACGAGACCGCGCTGCTGGCCGGCCTGCCCGCCGAGAAGGAGCGGGAGCTCGCCGACCTGCTGGGGGAGCTGTTGCTGATGCTGGAGGGCCGCCTGGGCGGGATGCTCGGTTAGCGGGTGGCTCAGACGGCGGTTAGCGGGTGGCCCAGAAGGCGGTCAGCGGGTGGCTCAGAAGGCGTAGTTGCGTAGGACGGCCAGGGCCTGGGGGCCGTGGGGGCCGGTGGCCTTGAGTGCCGAGTCGGCGGGGCTCAGGCGGCGGGCGCCGACGCGGCAGAAGTCGCCCGCGGGCCCCGTGATGACGGACGGCGCGGCCGGGTCGCCGAAGTGCCACGCCTCGCCGTGGGGTGCGGTCAGCTCGCAGCGGACGGGCCCGCCCGTCAGGCCCTCCACCTCGAACGCGTACGGCAGCGTGCGATGCCCCAGCCAGGCGATGTGCCGTAGCCGCGGCGTGTCGGGGTAGGCGAGGCCGAGCGGGCCGGTGATGTCGAGGGCGTGCGCCCAGTGCTCGGCCAGGCGGGTGGTGGCCAGGGTGGCGGGGGAGAGGCTGGCGGCGACCCAGGTCAGGCGGCTGCCCTTGGGGTGGGCGCGGAGTGCGGCGGGCATGAACGCGGTGGCCGCCCGCCAGCGGGCCAGGAGGTCGGCGGGGGCGATGTCGCGCTCGGCGGCCACGGCGCTGTCGGCCATGGCGTCCACCTCGCCGCGGTTCCGCGGGCCGGCCAGCTCGCCCCGGATCGAGGCGGCGGCCAGCTCTTCGGTCTGGGCGAGGTGGAGGACCACGTCGGAGACGGTCCAGCCGGGGGCGGCCGATGGGTGCGACCACTGGGCGGGGGTGAGGGCGGCGAGGACGGCGTCGAGTTGCTCGTACTCGGCCTGGAGGTCATCGAAGATGTCCGTCATGTCCTACCACACTACAGAACAAAGTTCTGAGGCGGGATGGTGCGGGGCTGCGAGCGGGCCCGCGGGCGAGGGCGCGGCTCAGGTGAGGAGGGGGAGGGTGGTGAACGTGTGGGTGGCCCAGATGCGGCGGGACGCCTCCTCCGGGTAGGGGACGACCGCCGGCTCCACGTCGAAGACCCGGGTGAGGCGGCCTTCCGGTTCGTACGGTGCCCAGCCCGGCCCCTCGCCGGCCGCGAAGCGGGTCCAGGCGTGCCGGAAGGACGCCGACACGGTGGCGGCCTCGCCGGGGGCGGGGTCGCCGAGGAAGAACGTGCCCATCCCGCTGCCCAGGTTGCCGAACACCAGGGGCACGTCGAGCCCGTGGCAGGCCGCCCCGATGGCGGGGGAGGCCCAGGCCAGCTCGTACGCGTACACCCGCCCGCCCCCGGCGGACTGCGCGTCGGCGAGCCGCTGGGACGGCATCCGGAAGAGCCAGTCGGACTGGACGAGCTCGTCGAGCAGGTCGGGCCCGGCCGAGGGGTAGGCGTCGCGGTAGGCCCGCTCGCGTCCGGGCGCGAAAACGCCCAGCAGGTCGCGGCCCTCCGCCTGCCCCATCTGGGTGAACAGCCGGTACTCGTCCCGCGTGTGGCCGACGATCAGCTCGACGTCGCGCCCCGCCCCGGCGGCCAGCGCGCTCCAGGGGTCGCGCGGCAGCACGTCGCCGTCCACGACCGGGGAGAACGGGGTGACGGTGTGGGCGACGGCGCCCCAGCGGTCCTCGTACTGGCGCATCTTGGCCGTGGCGGCCTCGGCGGCGGTGACGAGCCGGCCGGGGTCGACGGCGGCGAGCGCGCCGGCCTCGGGCGGCAGGCCCAGCTCGGCGGCGAGGACGCCGGCGATGTCGGCGGCGAGCGGCGAGGAGAAGTACGTGCCGGGGACGCTCTGCGCGATCGCCCGCCCGAACAGCCCGGCGGCGCGCGGCATGGCCATGAGCGCGATGATGGATCCGGCTCCCGCCGACTCCCCGAACACGGTGACCCGCTCCGGGTCGCCCCCGAACGCGGCCACGTTGTCGCGCACCCATTCCAGCGCCGCCACCTGGTCGAGCAGCCCCCGGTTGGCGGGCGCGCCGTCGAGGTGGGCGAAGCCTTCCATGCCGACCCGGTAGTTGAGGGTGACGACGACCGCGTTCCCCTCCCTGGCCAGGATCGCGCCGTCGTAGACGGAGTCGCCGGACTGGCCGCCCCGGTAGGCGCCGCCGTAGATCCACACCATGACGGGCAGGCGCGCGCCGGCGCCGAGGGACGGCGACCAGACGTTGACCGTCAGGCAGCTCTCGGCGCCGCCGCCCTCCACGGCCCCCGTGACCATGGACCGCTGGGGCGGCGGCGGCCCGAAGGCCGCGCAGTCGCGGACGCCGTCCCACGGCTCGGCGGGCTCGGGGGCGCCGAGGCGGGCGGGCCGGGCGTACGGGATGCCGCGAAAGACGGCCAGGCCGCCTTCGGTGCGGCCGCGCACGCCGCCGGTCGTGATCCGGACCTCGGGGTCTGGGGTGGTGCTCATGCTCGGCCGCCTTTCTTGGAATCTGGATCCAAGATTACGGGGCCGTTCGGCGACGAGATCTGACCGCTCGCCGTAAAGAGCAGAAGCATGCCAGATACTGCATACCGTATGTGATAAGCGATGATGCGTGTCAATGAGTACGAGGTTCGCGAGTCCCACCGGCTTCCTCAGTCGTTCCCGTACCGTGGCGGCACCCACCTGGAGCCGTTGGCTCGTGCCGCCCGCGGCGCTCTCCGTGCACCTGGCCATCGGGCAGGCGTACGCGTGGAGCGTGTTCAAACCCCCGCTGGAGTCCGCGCTCGAGCTCTCCGGCACCCAGAGCGCGCTGCCGTTCCAGCTCGGCATCGTCATGCTCGGCCTGTCGGCGGCCTTCGGCGGCACGCTCGTCGAGCGCAACGGGCCCCGCTGGGCCATGTTCGTCTCGATGACCTGCTTCTCCTCCGGCTTCCTGCTGTCCGCGCTGGGCGTGCTCACCCGCCAGTACTGGCTGGTCGTGCTCGGCTACGGCTTCGTCGGCGGCATCGGCCTCGGCATCGGCTACATCTCGCCCGTCTCCACGCTGATCAAGTGGTTCCCGGACCGGCCGGGCATGGCCACCGGCATCGCGATCATGGGGTTCGGCGGGGGCGCGCTCATCGCCTCGCCGTGGTCGGCGCAGATGCTCGCCTCGTTCGGCCCGACCACGACCGGGATCGCCACGACCTTCCTCGTTCACGGCGTCGTCTACGCGGTGTTCATGTCGATGGGCGTGCTGCTCGTACGGGTGCCGCCCGACGGCTGGGCGCCGAAGGGCCGGCGGCCCGCCGCACCGAAGGCCCGGAGGCTGGTCACCACGGCCGACGTCTCGGCCCGCAACGCGTTGCGCACCCCGCAGTTCTACTGCCTGTGGATCGTGCTGTGCTGCAACGTCACCGCCGGCATCGGCATCCTGGAGAAGGCCGCGCCGATGATCACCGACTTCTTCACCGGCACCCACGCGGCCGTCGCGGCGGGCGCGGCGGCCGGGTTCGTGGCGCTGCTGTCGCTGGCCAACATGACCGGCCGCTTCGTCTGGTCCTCCACCTCCGACCTCATCGGACGCAAGAACATGTACCGCGTCTACCTGGGCGTCGGCGCGCTGCTGTACCTCGTCATCGCCCTGGCCGGCGAGACCTCCAAGCCGCTGTTCATCATCTGCGCGCTCGGCATCCTGTCCTTCTACGGCGGCGGCTTCGCGACCGTGCCCGCCTACCTCAAGGACCTGTTCGGCACCTACCAGGTCGGCGCCATCCACGGCCGCCTGCTCACCGCCTGGTCCACCGCCGGCGTGCTCGGCCCGCTCATCGTCAACGCCATCGCCGACGCGCAGAAGGCCGCCGGGCGCTCGGGCCCCGACCTCTACACGACCTCGCTGTTCATCATGATCGGGCTGCTCGCGGTGGGCTTCCTCGCCAACGAGCTGATCCGTCCCGTCCACGAGAGACACCACGAACGGCCGGCGGCGGTGCTGGAGAAGGGACAGGCCGTATGAGCACCAAGGAACGGCGCACCGGGCTGATGGTGCTGGCCTGGATCTGGGTGGGCCTGCCCTTCGCGTACGGGGTGTACGAGCTGTTCCTGAAGCTCACCCAGCTCTTCTCCGGCTGACACCGAGACAGGACCGGCAGGACCGAAGCGGAAACTAAGCGGCGGCGCAGGGCGGTCCTCAGCGCTCGCTAAGCGGGGCGTGCCAGGTTACGGGGCACGCGGGACACTGAGCCCGCCCGAAGCGAGGGGCAGATCAATGTCGATCACCGACCTGAGGACCACCACGCAGAGACAGATCGCCGAGATGCAGCCCGACCCGGCCACCAGGGAGCTGCTGGCCGACGACCGGGTCCAGGCGATCATGCGGGAGATCGAGGGCAGCCTCGACCACTACACGATGCGGTACCAGGAGAAGTACCGCATGCTGTCGGAGCGGGCCGCCGCCCGCATGCAGGAGTCCACGCAGGCGCGGCAGCCCATGCGGGCGCAGCAGCCGATGCACGCCCAGCAGGCCACCCGCATGCAGGAGCCCGTCAGCGCCGGCGGCTACCACGAATCGCTCGGCGCGCCCGCGTACCCGGGCATGGCCCAGCAGGGCCGCCAGGGCGAGCAGGCCAGGATCGCCGAGCCGGGCCGCGCCGGCGGGCAGATCGCGGGCTCCAGGGCCGCCGGGATGCCCGAGGTCACGACGCCGATCACGCAGCTCCAGCCGCCGTACCTCTGGTTCGACCTCATGGCCGTGGGGCCGTACCGGGAGACGTTCCAGGGCGGGCCGCTCCAGCCGGCGCGCGTCGTGCGCTTCGGGGAGAAGGTCGTCCTGTTCGCCGTGCTCTGGCGCAACCCGATGCCGCTGCCCGGCGGGCCCTCCGCGGCCGACGTCATGGCGCCGTACGTCTTCCAGGTCCGCGGCGTCACCGTCGACCTCAACACCGTCACCCCCGGGCCCGTGCTGGCCCCCGCCCCCGAGGCGTTCAACGCCGGGTTCTTCAACATCGTGCCCCTGCAGATCCCGACCGCGCCCCAGCCCGCCGACGGCCAGCCGCGCCCGCTGGAGATCCACCTCACCGTGGACATCCTCGGCGTCGGCGTCGGCCTGCCGCCGTTCGCCGGGTTCGCCAGCCGGTGGTTCCGGCCCGACCTGCAGCCCGGCTTCCTCGGCCAGCCCGACATCCTGCCGGGCATCGTCGAGGAGAGCCCCGTCAGGATGCTGATCTACGCGTAGCCCGCGCATCCGTACCGCGTCATGAGCGCGTCTGAGCGCGTCATGAGCGCGTCATGAGCACGGAGGAGTGGCGGGCCAAGCTCGACGCGCGGACCAGGCACCACCTGGCCGCCGCCGGTGACGAGGCCGGCACGTTGGAGATCCTCCTGCTCATCGCGGTGCCGCCGAGCCGCGCACAGCTCGCAGAGCTGCGCGCGGCCGGCCTGAGGACGTACGCGGCCGAGGGAGCCGTCGTCTCCGGAGCCGTCGAGGGGGTCGCGCCGCTGCGGCGGCTGGCCGGGCTGCCCTTCGTGCTGCGGATCGAGCTGTCCCGCGAGGGGCATCAGGAGCAAGGGCAGGGATGGGCATGAGAACGCTGGACGCACGCCTGCGGCACCTCCTCGCGCGGACACGGGAGCAGGCCGACCTGGAGGGCACGACGCTGGCGGACCGCGTCGGGTGGCGGCGCGGCCCGGAAGTGGGCCCGGAAGTGGGCCCGGAAGTGGGCACGGTGTCGGGTGCGGTGTCGGGTGCGGTGGAGGGGACCGTTGAGGTGCTGCTGAGCGCGAGTGACCGTCGCGCGCTCGACGATGTGCCGGGCCTGACCGTCCACACGGCGCAGGGGGACGCGGGCCCGCCCGGCCCGCTCTACACCGCGCGGGTGCCCGTCGCCCGGCTGGAGGAGCTGGCCGCGCACGGGTCGGTGACGCGGATCGAGTCGTCCAGGCCGCTGTTCCCGGAGCTGAACATCTCGCTCAAGGACGTACGCGGCGCCGTCCCCGCCCCCGACGGCTCGGGCCCCCTGCTCGGCGAGGGCGCCATCGTGGCGATCATCGACTCCGGCATCGACTACACGCACCCGGCCTTCCGCCACGCCGGCGGCTCCCGCATCCTGCGCCTCTGGGACCAGTCGGCGCCCGCACCGGCCGGCGGCTCCGTGCCGTACGGGGCCGAGTACGCCAAGGAGGACCTCGACAAGGCGCTCGGCGACCCGCACCCCCTGGAGATCGTGCCGCACGAGGACGCCGACGGCGGGCACGGCACCCACGTGGCCGGCATCGCGGCCGGCGACGACAGCCAGCTCGGCGGCGTCTACCAGGGCATCGCGCCGCACGCCGACCTCATCGTGGTCGCGCTGGCCGGCGAGCCCGGCGTCACGCTCGGCCGCTCGACCCAGCTCGTCGCCGCGGTCGACTACGTCGTACGGCGGGCCGAGGGCCGTCCCGTCGCCATCAACGTCAGCCAGGGCATGAACGGCGGCGGCCACTCCGGCGAGTCGCTGGTCGAGCGGGCCCTGGACGCCTACGCCCGCCGCCCCGGCGTCGTCATCGTCAAGTCGGCCGGGAACGAGCACGAGTGGCGTACCCACGCGGGCGGCACGATCGCGGAGGGCGAGGTCGTCACGCTCGACCTGCTCGTCCAGCCGGGCGACGCCGAGGACGACATCGTGGAGGTGTGGTTCGGCGGCGAGGACGAGATCAGCGTGAGCGTGGCGCCGCCCAGCGGGTCGCAGACGCCGTTCACCGCCCCCGGCGAGGAGCGGACGTTCACCACCAGGGGCGGCGACCGGGTCACGATCGACAGCGAGACCGACGCCTCGGCCAGCGGCGACACCGCCACCACCGTCATCATCTCCGCGGGACGGGCCGGGCAGGGCATCGAGGCGGGCCTGTGGCGGCTGGTGCTGCGCGGAGGCCCCGTCACGCACGGCCGCTACGACGCCTGGATCGAGCGCGCGCCGCGCGGCGGGCCCGGGGCGGGGGAGCAGACCAGGTTCGCGGCCGGCTCGTCCGACCCGTCCCGGACGATCACCGTGCCCGGCACCGCGCGCCGCCTGCTCACCGTCGGCTCGTACGCCACCCGGCCCACCGACTGGAGCGCCGGCTTCGGCTCGCTGTCGGCGTTCAGCAGCCGCGGCCCCACCCGGCTCGGCCACGTGAAGCCCGACCTCGCCGCGCCCGGCGAGACCGTCGTCTCGGCCCGCCGCGCAGGCAGCCCGCTGCCGCCCCAGCCCGACCCCGCGCACACCCTCATGGCGGGGACGAGCATGGCCGCGCCCCACGTCTGCGGCGCCGCCGCCCTCGTCCTGGCCGCCCGCGCCATGAGCGGCCTGGCCCAGCTCACGGGGGAGCAGGCGGCCCAGCTCCTGCGCCGCGCCGCCAGACCACCGGGCCCGGGACCGGCCGGCGAGCCGGATGCCGAGCAAGCTCGGGGCGCCCGCGAACCCGACCCCGAGCAGGGTCGGGGCGTCGGCGAGCCGGACGTCGATCACGCCTGGGGCGCCGGGAAGCTGGACGTCGCGCGGGCCGTCGAGCTGGCCGCCACCGCCGCGTTCCCGAAGGTCGTGAACGTGCGCGCCGAGGGCGCCACGCTGCTGTGGGAGACGGACACGGACTGCTCCTGGCGGGTACGGTGCCACACCGTCCCCGCCCGCCTGGCCATCGGCAAGCACGTGGCCGAGCGCACCGGCACCGGCTTCGGCCGCGAGCACCGCGCCGACCTGAGCGGGCTCCCGCCGGGCGCCTACCACTGCGAGATCGTGGTCACCGACCGCGGCGGCCTGTGGACCCGCGACGACAACGGCGGCCCCGGCCACATGGTGCCGGTGGAAGGCGCGCCCCCCGCCGTGGCCGGGGACGACTTCCAGCGGGTCAAGGGCGTCGGCCCGAAGATCGCGGGGCTGCTCCATGAGGCCGGGATCACCACGTTCGAGCAGCTCTCCGCTCTGTCGGTGGAGGAGCTGGCCGCCATCCTGCACCCGGCGGGCATCGGCGCCGAACGCCTGGCCAAGCAGGGCTGGATCCGCCAGGCCGCCGACCTCGCGGCCGGGGAGCGCCGGGCGGTGCCGGAGCGGCACACGTTCACGCTGACGCTGACCGCCGACAGCGGCACCAGGGAGGTGCTGAACTGCGAGATCCGCCACCATCAGAGCGACGACGCCTCCCGGGTGCGCGGCTGGGACGTCGAACGGCTGCTCGCGTTCATCGCCGAACGCGCCCGCCTGCGGCCCGAGTGACACCGGCACGTCGTCAGCACCTCCGAAGATGGGCGCGGGCGTGCCGCCACGAGGCTGATGAGCCCTCTACCGGCGATCAAGGCTCAGACGGTCAGGTGGCGGCGTACCGACTCGAACAGGGCGTGCGTCTCCGGGCTGGGCGTCATGCCGAGCACGGCGTCGAGCTCCCTGCGGCACGTCTCGTACTGGGCCAGCGCCTTGTGCGGCTGGTTCTGGCGGGCGTGGCAGCGCATGAGCAGGCGGTGGGTCTGCTCCCTGCACGAATCCCTGGCCAGGACCCGCCGGCACGTGTCCACGCACTTCGCGTACGCGCCCTCCGCCAGATAGAGCGAGGCCAGGCCATCGAGCAGGTCCACGTACGCCGTGCTCAGCCGCTCCCGCTCCGGCACCACCCAGTCCAGGTACGGGGCGTCCTCCAGCAGGTCGCCCCCGTACAGCGCCCTCGCCGCCTCGTGCCGGGCGATCGCCTCCCCGCGCTTGCCGTCCTCCTCCTGGAGCAGGGCCGCCGTGGCGCAACGCCCGGCGAACTCCTCGACGTCCAGCCAGATCGACAGGCCGGGCGCCAGGGCGTACGTCTCCCGCTCGTAGACCACCACCTGACGGTCCGGGTGCGCGGCCCTGCGGAGGTCGGCACGCAGGGCGTGCATGGTCGCGTTGAGCCGGTTACGGGCGGCGCCCTCCGGGACGCCCGGCCAGATCGCGTCGATCACGACATCGCGGCGGATGGGCTTGGGGTGGGACAGGAGCAGGTACATCAGCACCGACCTGCCCAGCTTCCCCGACCACTCCTCCACCGGCCGCCCGCCCAGCCGCACCCGGAACGTCCCCAGCAACCACGCCTCCACATCGGCCCGTCCGCCTTCCTGGCCGAACCCAGCCGCCGCCCCGGCCACGCCGCGCCCCGCGCCTTCCGGGCCTGAGGTGGTGGCCCGCTCCGGCGGAGTGTGCGCGGCTGCCGGGCCGGGGGGCGTCGCCTGCCGCGTCGCCACGTGCTCGGGCGGCGCGGCAGGGGTCGGAGGGGCGGTGCGGGCGCCTCCGTTCGGCGGGATGGTGGCGTGCGGCGAGGTGGTGGCGTGCGCCGGAGCGGTGGCGCTCGTGCCGGAAGCGGTCGGGTGGGGCCGGGTGGTGGTGTGCGGCGGGGCGGGGACGCTCGTGGGGGAGGCGGTCGGGTGAGGCCAGGTGGTGGCTTCCATCGCCTGGAGCAGCAGCATCATGCGTTTGTGCGCCGAGCGGGCCCGCATCGTGCGGCGGATGAGGCGCAGCGCGTGCCGGATCCGGTCGGCGGACTCCGGTCCGGTGGTGAGGTCGCGGGCCCGCCGGCCGTGCTCCAGCGCCTCGCCCAGCCGCCCGACGACGAGCGCCGCCCTGGCCCGGCGCCACGCCCCCTCCAACCCGGCGGGCATCCCGCCCACCCCGGCCGGCGGCCCGTCCAGTCCGGCGGACACCCCCTCCGGTCCGGGTGGGGTGAGGTTGACGTCCGTTTCCGACAGGAGGTCGGTCAGGAGGGCGCGGTCGTTCGCGCGGCGGGACAGCTCCACCGCCTCCCGCGCCGCGTGCGCCCCCACCAGCTCGCCCGCCAGCAGCGCCAGCCGCCGCCGGAAGGCGGGGGTGCGGGCGGGGCGCAGGGCGCAGATGGCGGTGGACCAGAACGGGAGCATGCGGTACCAGCCGCCGGTGAGCGGCTCCCACCACGGCTCCTTGCCGGGCTCGCGCAGCGCGGGCCGCAGCGCCGTCAGGTCCTCGTGGGCGTACCCGAGCCGCGCGGCCAGCCCGAGCGCCTGGAGCCGGGCCGGTTCGGCGTCCCGGAGCAGCCACGCCACGACGGAGGCGACGAGCTCGGCCAGGCCGCCGGCGCGCATGACCCGCTCGGCCAGGACGTCCTGGCGGGCGGCGCCGCGCAGGCACGCGGCCCGCAGCACCGAGTCGATGACCGCCGACCGCCCTCCCGTGACGGCCACCAGCCGGTCGATGACGTCGCGCCGCAGCGGGCAGTCGAGGTGCCCGGCCGCCGCGACGGCGCTCTCCGCCCGCACCGCCAGCCCCCGGTCGCCCGCGCACGGCGAAAGGACGACCTCGCTGGCGGCCAGCGCCGGGGCGGGGCCGCCGAGCCGGGTGGGGTCCGCGAGCGGCTGCTGGATGACGACGGTGCCGGCGGGCCCGCTCGCCGCCGCCAGGCGCCGCAGGTCGTCGGGCTCCAGCTCGTACGGGTCGGGCCGCAGCCACCCGAGCCCCCGGCCGGCCCGCAGCAGGTCGGCGGCCAGCCGCCCCTCGACCAGGTACCCCTCGGGAACGAGGAGGTGCAGCCTGGCCCGGTCGTCGAGCCCGTCGAGCGAGAACTGCGCCGGCCACCTCAGCTCCGGCATCGGAGCGGCCACCTTGGCGAGCAGCATCGTCGCACCTCCGGGGACGGCAGGTCCGCCGAAACGATAGGCCGAAACGATAGGCCGGGCCGCGCCGGGCCGACAACAGGGGGACGGCCAGGGTTCACCCTAGGGAGAAGGGCGGGTGACATCAGGCTTACCCCGGCCGGACAGCACCGCTGGCCCAGGCGTCGCTCCGCCGGACAGCGCCGCTCACCCCAGGCGCCGCTCCACCGTCCGCGCGATCAGGTCGAGGGCGTCGGCGCCGGCGGGCAGCACGTTCACCAGCGTGAAGAAGACGTGCATCTGCCCGTCGAACCGCCGCAGCTCCACCGGCACGCCCGCCTCCCGCAGCCGCCGCGCGTACTCCTCGCCCTCGTCCCGCAGCACGTCGTGCTCGGCCGTCAGGACGAGGGCGGGCGGCAGGCCGGACAGGTCGGCGGCGCGCAGGGGTGAGGCGTCGGGGTTGGCGCGCTGGGCGGGGTCAGGCGCGTAGTGGTCCCAGAACCAGGAGACGGCGTCGCGGGTGAGCATGAGCTGGTTCTCGGGGTCGAGGTAGGAGGGGCGGTCGAGGTCGCAGTCGGTGACCGGGTAGACGAGCACCTGGAGCGCGATGGCGGGGCCGTCCTCGTCCCTGGCGCGCTGGGCCACGACGGCGGACAGGTTGCCGCCCGCGCTGTCGCCGGCCACGACGATCGGCAGACCGGGCAGGTGGCCGGCGGCCCAGCGCAGCGCGGCGTAGGCGTCGCGGGCGGCGGCCGGGTAGCGGTGCTCGGGGGCGAGCCGGTAGCCGGGCAGGACGACGGTGCAGCCGGTGCGTACGGCGAGCTCCCTGCCGAGCGTGTCGAACTCGTCGATGTCGCCGAGCACCCAGCCGCCCCCGTGGAAGTAGAGCAGGACGCCGCGCGGCGGGCCGTCGGGGGTCAGGACGCGGGCGGGAAACGCGGCGCCGTCCTCGGCCGGGATGCTGACCTCTTCGACGCGGGCCAGGTCGGGGCCCTTGCCGAACATCTCGCTCAGGGAGGCGCTGAGGGCGCGGGCCTCCGCCACGCTCGTCTCGTGGATGGGCTTGCCGCCCGTCTCGGCGAGCCGTTTGAGGAACTCGGTCGTCGCGTGGTCCAGTGCCATGGGAGGTCACCTCGTGCGGGGGAACGACGTAGGTCTCCCCGAACGTAGGTTTCGTGGCCGAAGTTGTCGAGACCGGCTCGTGTGAAGCGGCTGACCAGGGGCAACGTGATCAGGATGGAAGAGGTTACGGTGTCGTCCTGGCGGGAGCTGGATGATTCGGTGGGAGAGGCGGGCCGCGGCGCCGGGGCCGGGCACTCGCATTCGACGCTGGTGTTCCGGGGGCTGGCGCGCAGTACATACACGCACATGTCGGGATTGGCGCGGCTGCGGGGGGACTATGCGGCCGTCGAGTCGCACCTGATACGAAATTTCCGGAAATATGCGCACCGGCAGGCCCCGGGGCCGACGGTCTGGGACTGGCTGGCCCTCGGCCAGCACCACGGCCTGCCCACGCGCCTGCTCGACTGGACGTTCTCCCCGCTCGTCGCCCTGCACTTCGCCACCGCCTCCTGGCCCGAGGACGACGGCGTGCTGCTCGCGATCGACTGCGCCGGCGCCCACGAGCTGCTGCCGCCGTCGCTGAGCGAGCTGCTGGCCGAGGAGGGCGCGCTGGTGTTCACCACGGAGATGCTCGCCCGGGTCGCGGCCGACCTGCCCTCCTTCGACGGGCTGACCGGCGACCGGCCGTTCCTGGCCTTCTTCGAGCCGCCGTCGCTGGACGAGCGGGTGATCAACCAGTCCTCGGTGCTGTCGCTGCTCTCCGACCCGGCGTTCCAGCTTGAGGAGTGGCTGGAGGAGCATCCGGGGCTCGCGCGCGCCTGGGTGATCCCGGCCAAGGTGAAGGCCGAGGTCAGGCAGCGGCTCGACCAGGCGAACATCACCGAGCGCGTCCTGCTGCCCGGCCTGGACGGGCTGGCCGACTGGCTGCGGCGCTACTACTCGCCCGGCTCGATCGAGGACGGGGGCGGCGACGGCGGGTCGATGACGGGCCAGGAGGAGCGCCACCGCCAGGACGGCCGCATGGCCGGGTGAGGTTCCAGGCCGCTGAGGCCCGGCCCATGGCGGGCTTGCGAAGATCAGGGGCGGTCGGTGAGGCCGGCCGGGGCCAGGCGGAGGCGGCGGACGGCGAGCAGGCCGCCGACGGCCGGGATCCAGGCCCGCCACCGCGCCCCGGTCCCGGCGCTGCCGGGCGCGAGCACCGTGCAGGCGATGACCGCGAGGTAGGCGCCGCCGTGCAGGGGCCCGACGAGCGACGAGACCGCCTTGACGTGCACGGTGACCAGGTTGACCAGCAGGACCGCCAGCGAGAGTGTCTCCACGGCGACCGCGACGCGCAGGGCCCGCATGACGCTCACGCCCCTTCCACGGCGCCGGGCCGCACGATCATCAGGACGACGACCACGGTCCACAGCAGGTTGTAGACCCCGGCGAGCATGGCCAGGGGCCGCAGGCGGTCGCGGGTGCCGGGGGTGGCGAGGGCGTCGCGCTGGCGCGGGTAGATCTGCACGGCCAGCAGAAAGCCCGCCGCCGCGGTGAGGATCATCGCGAGGGTGATCCAGATCTCGCCGGTACGTCCCTGCACGAAGGCCAGGACGATGCCGGCCGCGGGCACGATGAGCCCGGCGATGCTGTAGCCGCGGGTGATGCGGTGCAGCGCGGCGGCCACGGCCTGGCTGCGCTCCTGGGCTCCGTCCGCGCCGGTCACCGGCACGTAGCGCGGGAACAGGCTGGTCGCGATCGCCGAGCCGCCCACGAACACGATGCCGGCGACCACGTGGATGGACAGCAGCAGAGGCTCCACGAAGTACTCCCTCCAAACCTTCAGGTGGCCTGAAGATTAGCACGGATCCTTCAGGTTGCCTGAAGGTATGGCGCGATGTGTGGGGTAGCGGTCGTTGACGCCATCCGGCCGCGCCCAGGAGGGTGAAGGGGTGAGCCAGCGCCGCATCGTCTTCGTCGTCTACGACGGTTTCCAGGCCCTCGACCTGACCGGCCCGCACGAGGTGTTCCACCAGGCGGGCCGCCGTTCGGGCCGCTACGCGTGCGAGATCGTGGCGCCCGCCCCCGGCCCCGTACGAGCGGGCAGCGGCCTGCCCGTGCACGCCGGCCACGGCATCGACACCCTGGAGCCCGGCGGCGTGGACACGCTCGTCGTGGCCGGCGGCAGCGGCGTCTACACGGCCAGGCAGGACCCGGCGCTGCTCGCCTGGATCGCCGCCGCGGGCGCCACGGCCCGCCGGGTGACGTCGGTGTGCACGGGGGCGTTCCTGCTGGCCGCCGCCGGCCTGCTCGACGGCCGCCGGGTCACCACCCACTGGGCCCGCGCCGACAGGCTGGCGCGGGAGCACCCCGCCGTCACCGTCGACAGCGAGCCGATCTTCATCAGGGACGGCCGCGTGTGGTCGTCGGCGGGCGTGACCGCCGGCATGGACCTCGCCCTGGCCCTCGTGGCGGACGACCTCGGCCAGGAGGTGGCGCTCGACGTGGCCCGCCACCTGGTGCTGTTCCTGCGCAGGCCGGGCAACCAGTCGCAGTTCAGCGTGGCGCTGTGGTCGGCGCAGCCCTCCACCGACCCGATCCGCGCCGCCGTGCAGGCCATCCACGCCGACCCCGGCGCCCGCCACGACATCCACGACCTCGCCGCGCACGCCGGCCTCAGCCCGCGCCACCTGCAACGCCGCTTCACCGCCGAGCTCGGCGTCCCGCCCGGCTCGTACGTCGAGCGGGTCCGCGTCGAGGCGGCCCAGCGGGCGCTGGCGGGCGGGGACGAGCCCGTCGAGGTCATCGCCCGCCGCTGCGGCTTCGGCACGGCCGAGACGCTGCGCCGCACGTTCCACCGCCGCGTCGGCGTCGCCCCGTCCGACTACCGCGACCGATTCCACGCCCACGCCCAGGGAGGCGACCTGTGACCACGTACGGACTGCTCATCTTCGACGACGCCGAGGAGCTCGACTTCGGCGGCCCCTGGGAGGTCTTCACCATGTCGGCAGCGCTGCGCGGCGGCGCCGACACGGCGGTGCTGATCGCCGAGCACCACCCCGGCCCCGTGCGCTGCGCCAAGGGCCTGCGCGTGCTGCCCGACCACGGCCTCGACGACCATCCGCCCCTGGACGTGCTGCTCGTCCCCGGCGGCCGGGGCGCCAGGAAGGTCCAGGCGCACAACCCCGCCGTCACCGGCTGGGTCGCGGAGATGGCGGAGCGGGCGAGCTGGGTGGCGAGCGTGTGCACCGGCGCGTTCGTGCTGCACGCCGCCGGGCCGGCGCGCGGGCGGCGGGTGGCCACGCACTGGCAGCACGAGGAGGAGCTGGAGGCGCTGGGAGAGGTGACGGTCGTGCGCGACGCCCGCTACGTCGTGGACGGCAAGCTGCTCACCAGCCAGGGCGTCTCGGCCGGGATCGACGCCGCGCTGTGGCTGGTCGGGCGGCTCCACGGGCGCGAGCACGCCCGGGCGGTGCGCAGGCAGCTCCAATACGAGCCCGCGCCGCCGTACCTGGCCGACGAGCCGCTCTGAACGGGCCCTAAGCCGTACCGGGCTGACGAACCTCCCGGGACGGGACCTGACCGGAGAACGCGGCGCGGATCGTGTCGCCCACCTGCCGCCTGATCGGGTCGGCGGCCTCACCGAACAGGCGCTCGTCCACCTCGGCCACCGCCGCCCGCGCCCGCTCCATCAGGCGCGCCCCCTCGGGCGTGACCTCGATGGCGGACGCCGAGCCCGCGCGGGCGGTGTGGTCGCGCACCAGGCCCGCCCCGGCCAGCGACTTCACCGCCGCGTGCACGCTCTGCACGGTGATGCCCGACATGCGGGCGAGCTCGCTGAACGACACCCCCGGCATCGCGGCGATGTGCCCGAGCAGCCCGAGCCGGCTCACCGTGAGGTCGAGCGGCGCGAGCGCGGCGCCGAGCTCGGCCTCGACCTGGCGCGCCAGCGTGAGCACCACGATGGAGGCGCTGGTGGTGGGGGCGGCGGGACGGCCGTTCTCGGAGCTCACCCCCCAAGTCTCCACTAGGGTCTGGCGTCATGGCGAACGACGAGGCGGTGCGCGAGAAGGTGGCCTGGGTGCTGGTGCGCGACCACCGGGTGCTGGTGACGCGCAGCCACGGCCGCGAGGTGTTCTACTTCCCGGGCGGGATGCGGGAGCCGGGCGAGTCCGACAGCCAGACGCTCGTCAGGGAGATCGAGGAGGAGCTGCTGACGGCGATCGACGCGGGCTCGATGGTGCATGTCGGGACGTTCGAGGTGCCGGCCGGGCATCCGGAGCGCGGGCCGTTCCGGATGATCTGCTACACCGCCGACCACGACGGGCCGCTGACGCCGTCCATGGAGGTCGCGGAGACGGCGTGGTTCGGGTACGAGGACCGGCACCGGGTGTCGTACGTCGACGGGCTGGTTCTGGAGGCACTTCACGAAGCTGGATTACTCTGGTAAAAACCGACACTTCACCCGTACCAGACTGATCGCTAGGCTGGCGGCACCTCAGTGCAGGGAGACGATGCGTGAGTGCCGTTGAGCCGGATGTGCCCGGTGTTGACCCCACGATCCCCAGCGTGGCCCGCATGTACGACTACTACCTGGGCGGCAAGGACAACTTCCCCGCGGACCGGGCGGCGGCGGAGAAGATCATCTCGATCGTTCCCGAGGTGCGCGAGACGGCCCGCGACAACCGGGCCTTCATCGGCAAGGCCGTGCGGCTCATGGCCGAGCAGGGGGTGCGGCAGTTCCTCGACATCGGCGCCGGCCTGCCCACCCAGGAGAACGTCCACGAGGTCGCGCAGCGGATCGTCCCCGACGCGCGGGTGGTGTACGTCGACAACGATCCCATCGTCCTGACGCACGCCCGCGCCCTGCTGGCTGACAACCCCGGCACGCTCGTGGCGCGGGGCGACATCACCGACCCCGCCGCCATCCTGAACGACCCCGACGTGAGCGGGCACCTCGACTTCGGCCGCCCCGTCGGGCTGCTGATCTCGGCGGTGCTCCACTTCGTCCCGGGCGACCAGCTGACCAGCGACATCGTCAAGACGCTGCGCGCGCCGTTCGCGCCGGGCAGCCACCTGCTCATCTCCCACTTCTACGCGCCCGACACCGACGATCCCAAGGTCAGGGCGGGCCAGCAGGTCTACAAGGCGACCAAGCCGGGCGCCCTGATCGCCCGCTCGCTCCCGCAGATCGCCGCCTACTTCGACGGGCTGACCCTGCTGGAGCCGGGCCTCGTGCCCGTCAAGTCGTGGCGGCCCGAGTCCGAGCTGGACCGGCAGGTCGCCGTGGACCTCACCGTGCCCAGCCTCATCGGAGCGGTGGGCCGGCAGCCCTAGGGGCCGTCACGACCCTCTCGGTGTGCCTGGAGACCGTCACGACCCTGTTGGCGTGCGGGAGAACCGCTTGTCCAGGCCCGTCACGTGCAGAAGCCGCGTCAGGCGGGGCTGGAGCCCGCTCAGCCGCAGCGAGCCGCCGGCCGCCTCGACGGTGTTGGCGGCCCAGATCAGCGTGTTCAGCCCCGAGGAGTCGCAGAAGGCGACGTCCTGCAGATCGACGACCACGGACGGCGGCCTGAGGCACGAGATCGCCTCGGTCAGGCCGTGGCGGAACTCCTCCTTCGAGGCCAGATCCAGATCACCGGCAGGACGCAGGACAGCAGCGTCGTCACTCTGCGTGACGACCCAGGAGAAGCCGGTGCGGTCAGCGCTTCTCATTCCACCCCTCCGCTTTGCAACGGTTCGCACTTTTATCATTGCACAGTGCAATGAAACCAGGAAGCCATACTCGCGACCACGAGTCAGAGGCCGATGTCAGGCCGGCCGGTAGTCGCGCAGGTAACGGGAGACCTTCTCCGTGTACGCGCGCCACTTCGCCGGGATGCCGTTCGCGCGCCGTAGTGGCGCCACCCCGCTGCGGTACAGCGCGGCCAGCTTCAGCGCCGGATCGCCGGGCAGCTGCTCGACCTGCGGGCCCAGCCCGCACAGGAAGCGGCCCATCGACAGGATCGACAGCTCCGGGCCGAACGGCGGAGCGGGCTTCGGGCTCTGCAGGCCGCCCGGCTGCCAGTGCCACAGCACCTCGGGGGTCCACCGGGCGATGCCGTACTCGTTGCGGACGTCGTCGGACAGCTCGGGGTCGTAGCCGGACTCCGCCTTCAGCATCGCCGCGATCAGGGCCGGGCTCAGGCCGGGCTCCTCGCAGTACGTGCCGGCCTGCACGATCAGCGTGCGGTACTCGCGGGGGATGTCGGAGTCTTCGCGCAGCCAGCGCGCGGTCGAGCCCTCCGTCACGCTCCGGGCCGGGCCTGGGCTCGTCGCGGCGCTGGAGCCGGTGACGGGCGCCGGGTGCGCGGTGCCTCCGGGAGCGCCGCCGGAAGGGCGGATCAGCACGAGGGTCACGGCGGCCGCGACCGCGGCGGCCACCGCCGCGCCGCCGGCGAGCAGCGCCCGCCGCCTGCCACCCCCCGCCCGCCCCTCCTCGGGCCGGTCGTCCTCGGGCCGGTCGTCCTCGGGCCGGTCGTCCTCGGGGTGGCCGTCCTCGGGGTGGCCGCCGACCTCAGGTGGAGGTGGTGCGGGGGTAGGGGAGGACAGGGCGGCGGCGTACGCGGCCGCGTCCGGCCAGCGCAGCGCGCGATCCGGGTCCAGTGCCCGCATCACCGCCGCGTCCACCGCCTCCGGCACCTCGGGCCGCAGCGCGCTGGGCGGCACCCGGTGCTCGGGCTTGGCCGGCACCTGCCCCGTGAGCAGGTGGTACGTCAGCGCCCCCAGCCCGTGCACGTCGGCCCGCGCGTCCGGCGCCCCGTCGAAGTGGAGCTGCTCGGGCGCCTGGTAGCCGGGCGAGCCGGCCGGCAGCGTCAGCCCGCTCAGGTGGTCGGTGGAGCGGGCGATCCCGAGGTCGGCCACCATCACCCGCTCCCCGCCCTCGGGCCGCGAGCAGAACAGCACGTTGGACGGCTTGAGGTCGCGGTGGACGACCCCGATGCTGTGCAGCACGGCGACGCCCTGGCAGATCTCGTCCACCAGGCCGAGCGCTTCTTCCACGCTCATGGGCGGGCCTTTCAGCCGGTCGAGCAGGGTGCCGCGGTCGGCGTACGTCATGACGAAGTAGGGGCGGCCGTCGTCGAGCTCGCCGAGGTCGAAGACCTGCACGAGCAGGTGGGAGTCGGCCCGGCGCAGCAGCCGCGCCTCCTGGAGGAACCGCTCGCGCACGTCGGCCTGCCTGGCCCAGTTGTCGGCGAGGATCTTGACCGCCACCCACGAGCGGAGGTCGTCGTCGCGGGCGAGGTAGACGGAGGCGAACCCTCCGACCCCGATGAGCTGCTCGATCCGGTAGCGGCCTGCGTGGGAGGGAGCCGTCATTCAGCTCATGATGGTGGATGACCCTGGATCCGTCCACGCGCCCTGGAAGCTGCCAGGTTACGCGGCCGGGGCGTCGTCCCGCACGATCGAGGCAGTGGCGCCGATAGGGGGAGGAACCGCATGACCTCGACACCTGCGCGGGCGCGCGAGTAGGGTCGCGCCCGATGTCCCACAGCACGATCCTGATCCAGCTCGCCGCGACGCCCACGGACGACCGGCCGTACTCGCTGGAGCTCGCGCCGGGGGAGCAGGCGGTCTTCGGGCGGGGGACGCCCGGCTCGCCGGTGGACCTCGTGCTGGACGACCCCGCCGTCTCGCGCCGCGCCGGCCGGATCGTCGCGGTGGGCGACTACTGGCTGCTGTCCAACCTGAGCACGTCCAAGACGTACGTGGTGGAGAACCCGGAGGGCGGCGGCGAGTTCGTGAAGGTGCCGCCGGGGCGGATGGGGGCGCCGATCCCGTTCGAGTTCTCGCGGGTGACGCTGCCGGCGGTGGACGGGACGGTCTCGTTCCTGGTGTTCGCGCCGCAGCACGTTCATGTGCCGCCCGGTCACGCGGACGGCGGCGCCGTCACGCAGGTCGCCTACCCGCTCGACCAGAACGCGAAGTACTTCCGCATCCTGGTGGCCCTGTGCGAGCCGCGCCTGCGCGACCCCTCCACCTCGCGCATCCCCACGATCCCCGAGATCATCGAACGCCTGCCCGACCTCGGGCTCAGCCGCACCGCCGTCGGCTTCCACATCGGTTACCTGGCCGAGAAGAAGCTGCACGTCAAGAGCCCGCAGAGCGGGGAGGGCAAGGCCGACTGGCAGCGGCACGCGCTGGTGTCGGTGGCGCTGAAGTTCGACCTGGTCACCGCCGACCATCTCGCGCTGCTCCCGGTGCCGCGCCGCTGAGCACTCCCGGAGCCGCCCCGAGCCGGTCCACGCAGGTGCGCCGCCGTCGCCACGGGGGCCTGCCCCCGCTCAGGAATGGACGCGTCCTGATGGGGTAGCCGAGCGCGGATGCGCAACGAGGGAAAGCAGCGTGGCCGGCTCGGGGCCCGCGGCCTGGGGCCGCGGCTGACCCTGGCCGGTCTCGCCGTGTGGCTCATCCTCATCCCCTTCAGCCTGCTGCTCGTCGTCGCCAAGCGGCCGCTCAACGACCTGGACGCGGGAGTCGCCGCCGACCTGCACGCGTACGCGCTCGAGCACCCGGCCGTGACCAGGGTGCTCCTCGTGTGGACGGACGTGTTCGGGCCGTGGCCGTGGCGGATCGCCGTCGTGGCCTGCGCCGCCTGGCTGCTGCTCAAGGGCGCGAGACGGGCGGCGCTCTGGGCCGTCACCACCGTGACCGTGGGCGGGCTGCTCGGGCTGGCGGTCAAGGTGATCGTCGCCAGGGCGCGGCCCCACCTGCCGGACCCCGTGGCGCTGGCCCCGGGCGACAGCTTCCCGTCCGGGCACACGGTCAACGCGACGCTCGGCGCCGGCGTGATCGTCCTGCTCCTGCTGCCCGTGCTGCCCCGCTGGGGCCGGCGCGTGGCCTGGGCGGTGGCGGCCTTCCTGGCGCTGTCGGTCGGCTACACCAGGATCGCGCTCGGCGTGCACTGGGTGAGCGACGTGGTCGCGGGGCTCGTGCTGGGGGTGGCGGTGATCGCCGCGACGGCGGCGGCGTTCGAGACGTGGCGGCGGGACCAGGGCCGCAGGCCCGCCTCGCCGGTGGCAGAGGGAGTGGAGCCCGAGTCGGTGCGGGCGCTTCGCGAGTGAAGGGGTGCTTCATGGTCAGAGCAGAGGACTTGAAGTATTACGGGCTGACCCTGTTATCGCCCATGCTGCTGATGGCGGCGGTCACGTACGGCGCGGGCCAGGCGATCCTGGCCTGGCCCACCGGGGAGGCGGCGGTGAGCCGGGCGCTGGCCGCCGGCCGCGACCCGTTCTGGAACGCGGTGACCGACTTCGGCAGCAGCCTGTCCGACACGCCGTACATCGTGGCGCTCACGGCGGTGACCGCGATCGTGTTCCGGCTGTGGCTGCACCGGTGGCGAGAGTCGATCTTCCTCGTGGCCGCCGTGTGGAGCCAGTCGCTGGTCTTCCTCGCGACCACCGAGGCCGTCGGCCGGCACCGCCCGCCCGTGCCGCACCTCGACCCGGCGCCGCCCACCTCCAGCTTCCCCTCCGGGCACGTCAGCGCCGCCGTCGGGTTCTACTGCGGGGTCGCGGTCGTGCTCGCCTCGCGCGTGCGCGGCATGGTGGCGCGGGTGGCCATCTGGACGCCCGCCGTCGCCGCGCCGCTGATCGTCGGCTTCTCCCGGCTCTACCGGGGCATGCACTTCCTCACCGACGTCATGTGGGGGCTGCTGCTCGGCACCGCCTGCGTCGTGATGGCCGCGTGGGCGATCCTGCGCCGCCCGGCCGCGGGAAAGGCGCCCGGCTCGTCCCGGCCGGCCGTTCGCGCGGGGCTCTGAGGCTAGAGCAGGTCCTCGATCCGGATCGGGAGCCGGCGGGGGCGGCGGCCCGTGGCGTGGAAGACCGCGTTCGCGATGGCCGGGGCGACGCCCACCAGGGCCACCTCGCCGAGCGTCTTGACGCCCATGGGGTTGAGCGTGAGGTCCGGCTCGCCGATGAAGTCCACCTCGATCGCGCCGACGTCGGCGTTGACCGGGATCACGTAGTCGGCCAGGTCCGCGTTGAGGAAGCCGCCGAAGCGGGGATCGACCTCGCTGTGCTCGCTCAGCGCCGCGCCGATGCCCCACACGACCGCGCCGCGCACCTGGGCCTCCGCGGTGACGGGGCTGGCCACCCGGCCGCAGTCGGCCACGCTCACCACCCGGGACACCCGGACGCGCGGGGCGGCCGGCTCCACCCGTACCTCCACGAAATGCGCGATGAAGCTGAACGCGACGTGATCGGGATAGTCGGGGCCGTCCGGGGCGACCAGGCCCGCACGCATCCGGTCGACCGCCTCGGGCGGCTGGCCCGGCCCCCGGGTGACCGCCTCGGCCACCACCTCCCGCTCGCCGGTCGCCGCGACGGCGGCGGCCACGTCCACAGGGCCCTCCGGCGGCACGCCCAGGCGTTCGCGCAGCTCACGCAGGGCGGCGTGGACGGCCAGCAGCGTGCTGTGGGTGCCCCACGCGCCCGCCGTCAAGTGGTGCGGCACCACCCGGGTGTCGCCCACCACCGCCCGCACGGAGCCGGCGCCGATCCCCAGATCCTGCGCCACCGCGCTGACCAGCGCGGACGTCATGCCCTGCCCCATCTCGTGCCCGCCCGCCTCGACCAGCACCCCGCCGTCCGCGCCCGCCCGCACGCGGGCCAGCACCGGCACCGTCATCGCCGGGTACGCCCCCGCCGCCACGCCCCAGCCCACCGGCGTCCCGTCGGCCGCCCGCATCGAGCAGGGATCCTGCGAGCGGCCGGCCCAGCCGAACAGCTCCGCGCCCCGCCGCAGGCACGCCGCCAGATGCCGGGACGAGAACGGCTTGCCCGTGACCGGATCCTTCACCGCGTCGTTGGCCAGGCGCAGCTCCACCGGGTCGCGGCCGGCCGCGTGCGCCAGCTCGTCCACCGCCGACTCCAGCGCGAACGCGGCCGGATGCTCGAACGGCGCGCGCATGTACCCCGGCGTCTGCACGTCGGTGCGGACGTGGCGCTGGCGGCCGCGGAAGTTCCTGATGTCGTACAGCCGTGAGGTGATCTCCGTGTAGCTGGCCGGCAGCAGGTCGTGGCGGGACGCCTGCTGGTCCACCTCGTGGATCGCGGCCAGCAGCCGGCCCGAGCGGTCCGCGCCCAGCCGCACGCGGTGCCGGCTCACCGGCCGGAAGCTGGCCGCGTGAAAGGTGTCGGCGCGGGGCAGCACCAGCTTCACCGGACGGCCCAGCCGGCGGGCCGCCACCGCCAGCGGCGCGAGATGCGGCTGCAACGAGTTCTTCTGCCCGAACCCGCCGCCCACGTACGGGGCGATCACCTCCACCCGATCCGGGTCGAGGCCGAGCTGGCGGGCCAGGCCGCCGCGCAGCGCGCCCACGCTCTGGCTGCCCTCGTGGACGACGAGCGTGTCCCCGCGCCACTCCACGACGCCGCCGATCAGCTCCATCGGCACCTGGTGCTGCGGGCCCGCCTCGTAGACGGCGTCCACGCGCAGCGGGCTGCGCTCGTACGCGCCGTCGGCGTCGCCCACGACCACGTCGGCCAGGAACGGCAGCGGCAGCGCCTCCTCCTGGAGCACCGTCTCGGTGCCGGCCGCGTCCAGCTCCACCGCGAACGGATCCTCCTCGTACACCGCCCGCACCAGCCCCGCCGCCTCCGCCGCGGCCACCAGCGTGTCGGCCACCACCAGCGCGACCGGCTGCCCCCGGTACGCGACCCGGTCGTCCAGGAGCGGCTGCAGGCTCTGGAACGCGTAGCCGCCGGCCATGATGTAGCCCGCCGGGACGATGCCCAGGTCGTCGAGGTGCGACAGGACCAGCAGGACGCCGGGGACGGCCTCGGCCGCGGCGGTGTCGAGGCGGATGATCCGGCCCTTGCCGACGGTCGCGACGACCGGCATGGCGTACGCGACGCCGGGCGGCGTGTGGTCGGCGCCGTACCGGGCCGCCCCGGTGACCTTCTCCCGCGCCCCGACGCGAGGCATCTCCGCGTTCGTCATCGTCCGGCCGCTCCCATCGGAGTCGTGGTGTCCTCGGGGCTGGTCATCGTCCGCCGCTCCCCTCGTCCTTACGGCTGGTCATCGTCCGCCGCTCCCCTCGCCTTCACGGCTGGTCATCGCTCGGCCCGTTCCCCGGCGATGCGCAGCGCCTCGGCGACCGTGCGGACGCCCAGCTCGATCCGGAACGCGTTCTGCCTGCCAGGCCGCGCCCCCGCGAACGCGGTCTCCCCGGCCCGCCGCGCGCTGCCCCGGTCGAGCACCGCCCCCACCAGCTCCCGCTCCGCCTCGTGGCAGCGCCAGGGCCGGGTGGCCACGCCGCCCACGGCCACGCGGCACTCCTCGACCGTCCCGCCCGCGCCCAGCGTGACCGCCACCGCCGCCGAGGCCAGCGCGAACGCGTACGACTCCCGGTCGCGCACCTTGTGGTACGTCGATCCGCGCCCGGCGGCGGTGACCGGCACGCGGATGCGGGTGACGATCTCGTCCCAGGCCAGCGTGTGCTCCCGGTCCGGCCGGTCACCCGGCTCGACGTGCAGACTCGCGAGGGGGAGCGTGCGGGAGCCGCGCGGCCCCGCCACGTCCAGGATCGCGTCGAACGCGATCAGCGCGACCGCCCAGTCACCCGGGTACGTGGCGATGCACGCGTCGCTGCCCCCGAGCAGGGCGTGACCGCGGTCGAGGCCGCCGATCGCCGCGCATCCGCTGCCCGGCCGCCGCTTGTTGCACGGGAAGGCGAGGCCGCCGCGGAAGTAGGGGCAGCGGGTGCGCTGCAACAGGTTCCCACCGACGGTCGCCACGTTGCGCAACTGCTGGGAGGCGGCCTTGGCCAGGGACTCCGCCAGCGCCGGATAGTCGCGCCGCAGCACCGGGTCCGCCGCCACGTCCGCCATCGGCGCCCCCGCCCCGAACGACAGCTCGCTCGCCCCCGCCGTGTCGATGCCGGCCAGCTCGGGCAGCGCGCGGATGTCCACGACGGCGGCCGGGCTCTCGACGTCCAGCTTCATCAGGTCGTAGAGCGTGGTGCCGCCGGCCAGCAGCTTCGCGCCGGGGCCCGCCTCGGAAAGGGCGCGCAGGGCCTCGTCGAGGGTGGCGGGCACCGCGTACGCGAACGGCCGCACCCCTCAGCCCTCCCGCCGCTCGCGCGCACCGCCAGGCTCCCCGGCCCTCCCGCCAGGCTCCCCGGCCCTCCCTCCGGGCTCGCCGGTCATCTCCTCAGGCTTCGCCGCCGTCTCGCCGGATCTTCCGGCGGCGGCGCGGATGGCCGCCAGGATGCCCGTGTACGCTCCGCACCGGCACAGGTTCCCGCTCATGTGCTCGCGGATCTCGTCGTCGTCCCCGGCGTTGCCCTCGGCGACGCAGGCCAGGCCCGACATGACCTGCCCGGGCGTGCAGTAGCCGCACTGCAGCGCGTCATGGTCGACGAACGCCTGCTGGAGCGGATGCAGGCCCCCATCGGCTCCGGAGACGCCCTCGATCGTCCGTACGGACCGGTGGTTCGCCTGCACGGCGGGCAGCAGGCAGGACACGACGCGCCGCCCGTCCAGATGGACCGTGCAGGCGCCGCACTGCCCGTGGTCGCAGCCCTTCTTCGACCCGGTCAGGCCCAGCCGCTCGCGCAGGACGTCGAGCAGCGACTCCCGCGGGTCGAGGTCGAGGCGGACGGCCTCACCGTTGACCGTCAGCTCGGTCGCTACCTCCGAGGTCATACGCGCCACGCTAGTGCCGAGCGCCGTTTTTATCCCCATATGACGGGATAAGGCCCGGTCAAGAATGCTCCCGGACACCGCACGCCGCGTGACGTCAGGAGGGTTGTTACCGTGCTGCTCGTGCCCTTCATCGACGCGCTGTCCGCCGCCCTGCCACCCGGCCGCATCGTCCTCGACGCCGACGTCATCGGCGCCTACGCCCGCGACCAGGCCGCATGGGCCCCGGCCGGCACGCCGGTCGCGCTGGTCAAGCCGCAGGACGCCGAGCAGGTCCGCGCGGTCGTCGCCGCCTGCGCCGAGCACGGCGTGCCGATCGTGCCGCGCGGCGCCGGCACCGGCCTGTCCGGCGGGGCGAACGCCGTGGACGGCTGCGTGCTGCTCGCCCTCGACGGCATGGATCGCATCCTGGAGATCGACCCGGCCGAGCAGCTCGCCGTCGTCCAGCCGGGCGTGATCAACGACCAGCTCCGGGCCGCCGCAGCCAGGCACGGCCTGTGGTATCCGCCCGACCCGGCCAGCTCGCCCTGGTCCACGATCGGCGGCAACACGGCCACGAACGCGGGCGGCGTCTGCTGCGTCAAGTACGGCGTCACCCGCGACTACGTCCTCGGCATGAAGGTCGTCACCGGCAGGGGAGAGCTGGTCACGCTGGGCCGCCGCACCAGGAAGGGCGTGGCCGGCTACGACCTGGCCGGCCTGTTCGTCGGCTCCGAGGGCACGCTGGGCGTGATCACCGAGATCACCGTACGGCTGCTCCGGCTGCCGGCCGCCCCGCCGAAGACCGTCGTCGGCGCGTTCGGCTCCCTGGTCGCGGCGGGGGAGGGCGTGGCGGCGGTGGCCAGGGCGGGCATCACGCCGTCCGCGCTGGAGCTGGTGGACCGCTACTGCCTGCGGGCCGTGGACGACTGGAAGAACATGGGCCTGGCCGACCTCGGCGACGTCCTGCTGCTCGGCCGCATCGACACCGGCGACGAGAGCGAGGCGGAGGCGCTGCAGGCGTGCTTCGACGCGGCCGGCGCCGTCTTCAGCACCCGCTCCACCGACGCGGAGGAGGCCGAGGCGCTGTTCGCCGCCCGCCGGCTCGCCTACCCGGCGCTCGAACGGCTCGGGCCCGTGCTCACCGAGGACGTGTGCGTGCCGCGCGGCCTCGTACCCGAGATGCTGGCCCGCATCGAGGCGCACGCCAAGGCGCACGGCGTGCACATCGCCAACATCGCGCACGCCGGCGACGGCAACCTGCACCCGCTCATCGTCGTGCCGGCCGGCGACGAGAAGGCGGGGGAGCGGGCGCAGCAGGCGTTCGAGTCCATCCTCGACGACGCCGTCACGCTCGGCGGCACCGTCACCGGGGAGCACGGCGTCGGGCTGCTGAAGAAGCGCGGGATGCGGGCCGAGCTGGGCGAGGACGTGCTGGCACTGCATCGCGCGATCAAGTCGGCCCTCGACCCGGCCGGCATCTTCAACCCCGGCAAGGTCATCTGACCCGGGAGCTTGTGCACGTTCAGGAAGGCACCGGGCCCGTGAGGCGCGCGCTGCCGGGACGGCCCACGGCCTCCGGCAGGCGGGCGGCGTCAGGGCAGGACCGATCCTGACAGGCGGCCGGTGCGGCGGTAGACCGCGCACATGATGTCGCGGTCCCGTCCGCCCAGGTCTCGGCGGTCGGCATGGTCGGGGTCAGGGGACCGTGATGACCACGTTCCCCGTTTTCTGCCCCGTCTCCACGTAACGGTAGGCGTCGAGAATCTGGTCGAGGGAGTAATGCCGGTCGACGACCGGCCGGAACGCGCCGGACTCGATGAGCTCCTTGAAATGCCGCGCCATTCCCGCGTCATGCCGAGGGAACGGAAACCGTACCCGCCGCCCTCCGAACAACGGGGTGACGGCCGCCAGGACGAGGTTCTGCCATAAGGGCCCGACGTCGGAGGCGAGAAAGCTGCCGCGCGGCTTCAGCAACCGCCGGCACCGCCCGAACGTGCTCTTGCCGACGGCGTCGATGACGACGTCGTACTTCTGCTCGTCGGCGGTGAAATCGGTGGCGGTGTGGTCGACGGCTTTGTCGGCGCCGAGGCGGCGCACCAGGTCGAGGTGTTCGGGGCCGCAGACGGCGGTGACGTTCGCGCCGACGCTTTTGAGCAGTTGCACGGCGGCCGAGCCGATGGCGCCGGTCGCGCCGTACACCAGCACGTCCTGGCCGGCACGCACCCGGGCGCCCGTGATCAGCGCCAGCGCGTAGTGGGAGCCTTCGGTGGCGGGGGCGGCCTCCTCGTACGTCAGGCCCTCCGGCAGCGGCGCCAGCGTGCCGCTCGCCGGGATCACCATGTATTGTGCGTGCGCCCCGAACCGCGCGTCGTTGTAACCGAACACTTTGTCGCCCGGCTTGAAAGCGGTGACGCCACTGCCCACCGCTTCGACGTCGCCCGCGAATTCGGTGCCGAGAACGGGGATGCGCGGCCTGACGAGCCCCGTCATGAAACGCCAGATGAATGGCTGGGCGGCGCGCATCGCGCAATCCGTGCGGTTGACGGTCGTCGCGCGTACGCGGACGAGCACGTCACCGTCTTTGAGGGCCGGCTTTTCGACCTCTGAAACGCTCACCACTTCCGGCGGGCCGTATCTGGCGCGCACTGCGGCTTTCATGCCCGGATTCTAGCCACCGATCACCCGTCGGTGGCGGTGTGCACGTGAGCGAGATCGGCTTCCATGCGGGCGGCCGCCTTCCGCAGCTCGGGCAGGACGTCGCGCAGCAGCGTGTCGTTGGTGGCGCGGCCGGCGTGGGTGGCGACGTTGACGGCCGCCACGGTGCGTCCGGTGCGGTCGCGGATCGGCACGGCGATGGACCGCACGCCTTCCTCCAGCTCCTGGTCCACGAGGGCGTACCCGTCGGCGGCGGCCTGGCGCAGCAGGGCGCGCAGCTCCGTGGGCGAGGTGACCGTCCTGGGCGACAGGCGGCGGGGCTCGATGGCGGCGAGCCGTTCGTCGGGCAGCTCGGCCAGCAGCACCCGGCCCATGGAGGTCGCGTACGCGGGGAACCGGGTGCCCACCGTGATGTTGATGCTCATCAGGCTGACCGTCTGGACCCGGGCCACGTACATCACGTCATCGCCGGACAGCACCGCCACGGACGCCGACTCCCGCACGCGGGCCACCAGGTCGGCCAGGTGCGGCTGCACGACCTCGCCGATCGTCAGCCCGGACAGGCCGGCATACCCGAGCTCCAGCACCCGGGGCAGCAGCACGAAGCGGCCCCCGCTGGCGGCGCCGGCGTAGCCGAGGCGTTCCAGGGTCTGCACCGCCCGCCGCACGGTCGCGCGAGGCAGGCCGGTGACCTTGGCGCAGTCGGCCAGGGTCAGGCCGCCCGGCACGGTGCCGAGCGCGACCATGACGGCCAGGCCGCGGGCGAGCGACTGCAGGAAGCCCATGCCGAGCTCCTGCTTGGCCGCGCGGGACGGATCGACACCGGTCGCGCCCGGCGGAGACGACAGGATCTCCTCCGCCACAGGGGAGGGCAGAGGTCCGGCCTCCCTAGGGGACGGCACGGGCCCCGCCTCCGCAGGGGACAGCGGGGGGCCGGCCAGCGCCGCCTCCATCTCGGCGACCGTCTTGCGCAGCGCGCCCAGGCAGTGCTCGCGCAGCCCGGCCACCGTGTGCCGGCTGGTGTGGCTGACGACGCTGACCGCGCACACCGCCCGCCCCGCCCCGTCCCGTACGGGCATCGCCACCGCGATCAGCCCCGGCTCGATGAGCTGATCGTCCTCCGCCCACGGCGCGGCGGGGCCGAGCAGGGCGAGGCCGGCGGCGCAGCGGGAGGCGGGCAGCAGGTCGCCGACCCGGAAGGTGACCGACATGGTGCGCCGGCGGGTGCGCTGGATGATGAAGCGCACCCCGTCGCCGTCGGGGACGGCCAGCGACACCGACTCGTCGAGCTCGTCGGCCAGTCGCCCGGCCAGGGGCGCGAGCGCGTCACGCAGGCCGCCGCCCGCGAGGTACGCCTCGCCCAGCTCCATGAGGCGCGGCGCGGGCCGCACGTCGCGGCCCTCCGCCCGTACGTAACCGAGGTGCGCGAGCGTGGCCAGCACGCGGTCGACGGTGGACCTGGCCAGGCCGGTCGCGCGCACCAGGTCCGTCGCCCGCACGGGCCGGCGGGGGTCGGCGGCCAGCGCGCGCAGCACGGCGAGGCCGCGCTCCAGGGTTCCGGCCGCTTCCATGGGCTGCTCCTCACCGCAAGACGGGCACGACAGGGACCTTTGACAGCCCGTGCCCCGCTCCACATACTGGAGCACATCATCATAATGAACTAAAGTTCGCAGAGCGAACACGTCACGAACGGAGCGTCGTGCCCAGAGACAAGGTGGTCGCCACGGCCGCGGAGGCGCTGGCCGGCGTGCACGATGGCGCGTCGTTCGCCGTCGGCGGTTTCGGCCTCAGCGGCATCCCCAACGTGCTGATCAAGGCCCTGTACGACACCGGCGTGACCGGCCTCGCCGTCGTCTCCAACAACTGCGGCGTCGACGGCGGCGGCCTCGGCATCCTGCTGGCGGCCGGCCGCATCGCCCACGTCACCGCGTCCTACATCGGCGACAACAAGGAGTTCGCCCGGCAGTACCTGTCCGGCGAGCTGGAGGTCGAGCTGACACCGCAGGGCAGCCTGGCCGAGCGGCTGCGCGCCGGCGGCAGCGGCATCCCCGCGTTCTACACGCCCGCCGGCGTCGGCACGCCGATCGCCGACGGCGGCCTGCCGCTGCGCCACCACCCCGACGGCTCGATCGCGCTCGCCTCGCCGCCGAAGGAGGTGCGGGAGTTCGACGGCCGCCCGTACGTGCTGGAGCACGGCATCCGTACGGACTTCGCGCTGGTCCGCGCGGCCAAGGGCGACCGGTACGGCAACCTGGTCTTCAACAAGGCGTCGAGGAACTTCAACCCGCTGGCCGCCATGGCGGGCCGCGTCACGGTCGCGGAGGTCGAGGAGCTGACCGAACTCGACCCCGACGAGGTGCACCTGCCGGGCGTCTTCGTGCAGCGGGTGCTCGTCCTGACCCCCGAGCAGGCCGCCGACAAGGGCATCGAACGGCGCACGGTCTCCGACCCCCAGGCACAAGGGACGATCACCGCATGAGCTGGACCCGCGACGAGATGGTCGCCCGCGCGGCGGCCGAGCTGCGTGACGGCGACTACGTCAACCTCGGCATCGGCCTGCCCACCCGCATCCCCTCCTTCCTGCCGCCGGGCGTGGACGTGGTGCTGCACTCGGAGAACGGCATCCTCGGCGTCGGCCCGTACCCGACGCCGGACAACCTCGACCCCGACCTGATCAACGCCGGCAAGGAGACGGTCACCGTGCTCCCCGGCGCGTCGTTCTTCGACTCCTCGCTGTCGTTCGGCATGATCCGCGGCGGCCACATCGACGTGGCCGTGCTCGGCGCCATGCAGGTGTCGGCGCGCGGCGACCTGGCCAACTGGATGGTGCCCGGCAAGCTGGTCAAGGGCATGGGCGGCGCCATGGACCTGGTGCACGGCGCCCGCAAGGTCATCGTGATCACCGACCACAACGCCAAGGACGGCTCCCCGAAGATCGTCGAGGAGTGCTCGCTGCCGCTGACGGGCAAGGAGTGCGTGCACCGGATCATCACCGACCTCGGCGTGCTCGACGTGACCGAGCGGGGGCTCGCGCTGGTGGAGTGCGCGCCCGGAGTGAGCGTGGACGAGGTGCGCGAGCGCACCGGCGCGGAGGTGACCGTAGCGTGAAGAACGTCTATATCGTCGATGCCGTACGCACCCCCTTCGGCCGCTACGGCGGCGCCCTGTCGAAGATCCGCCCCGACGACCTGGCCGCCCACGTCATCGCCGCGCTGGCCGAACGCAACGGCCTGGAGGCCGCCGACGAGGTCGTCCTCGGCAACGCCAACGGCGCCGGCGAGGAGAACCGCAACGTCGCCCGCATGGCCGCCATCCTGGCCGGCCTGCCCGTCACCACGCCCGGCGTCACGGTCAACCGCCTGTGCGGCTCCGGCATGGAGGCCGTCATCCAGGCGTACCGCGCGATCGCGCTCGGCGACGCCTCCACCGTGATCGCCGGCGGCGTCGAGTCGATGACCCGCGCCCCGTGGGTGCTGCCGAAGCCCGACAAGGCCTTCCCGGCGGGCGGCCAGGAGCTGGTCTCCACCACGCTCGGCTGGCGGCTGGTCAACCCCGCCATGCCCGCCGAGCACACGGTCGCCCTCGGCGAGGGCGCCGAGCTGATCGCCGACAAGCACCGCATCGGCCGGGCCGAGCAGGACGCGTTCGCGCTGGCCAGCCACCAGAAGGCGGCCAAGGCGTCGTTCGAGCGGGAGATCGTCCCCATCGCCGGCGTGACCCGCGACGAGGGCATCCGCCACGACACCTCGCTGGAGGCGCTGGCCAAGCTCAAGCCCGCCTTCCGCAAGGACGGCGGCACCGTCACCGCCGGCAACTCCTCCCCGCTCAACGACGGTGCCGCCGCCCTGCTGCTGACCGACGAGGCCGGCCTGCGCGGGCGCGAGCCCCTGGCCAGGATCGTCGCCACCGGGGTCAGCGCGCTGGAGCCCCGCTACTTCGGGCTCGGCCCCGTCGAAGCGGCCGGCAAGGCGCTGGCCAAGGCGGGCAAGCGGCTCGGCGACCTCGACACGGCCGAGCTGAACGAGGCGTTCGCCGCCCAGGTGCTGGGCTGCCTGGCCGAGCTGCCCGACCTCGACCCCGCGATCGTCAACCCCGACGGCGGCGCCATCGCGATCGGCCACCCGCTCGGAGCCTCCGGCGCCCGCGTCACCGGCGCGGTCGCCCACCGGCTGGCCGCCGCCGGCTCCGGCCTCGGTCTCGCCTGTCTCTGTATCGGCGTCGGCCAAGGGCTGGCCGTCGTACTCGAAAGGTAGCGTGATGTCCGAACCCCTCAAGCAGGCCGACATCGATCAGGAGATCGCGGCCCGCGCCGGCGAGCCGGGCGACCACCCGGCCCGCGACTACGCCCCCTACCGCAGCACCCTGCTCCGCCACCCCAAGCAGCCGCTCGTCGCGATCAAGGATCCGGAGGCGGCCGAGCTGTCGGGGCCGGTGTTCGGCGTCAGCGACGTGACCCCGTTCGACAACGACCTGACGAAGCAGCACCTGGGCGAGCCGCTGGGCGAGCGCATCACCGTGCGCGGGCGCGTCCTCGACCGGCAGGGCCGCCCCGTGCGCGGGCAGCTCGTCGAGATCTGGCAGGCCAACTCCGCCGGCCGCTACCTGCACCAGCGCGACGACCACCCGGCGCCGCTCGACCCCAACTTCACCGGCGTCGGCCGCTGCCTGACCGACGACGACGGCAACTACCTGTTCACCACGATCAAGCCCGGCCCGTACCCGTGGCGCAACCACCTCAACGCCTGGCGCCCGGCGCACATCCACTTCTCGCTGTTCGGCACGGCCTTCACGCAGCGGCTGGTGACCCAGATGTACTTCCCCGGCGACCCGCTGTTCCCGTACGACCCGATCATGCAGTCGGTCACGGACGAGCGCGCCCGGCAGCGGCTCGTCGCCGACTACGTGCACGACCTGTCCGAGCCCGAGTTCTCGCTCGGCTACCGGTGGGACATCGTGCTCGACGGGCCCACCGCGACCTGGATGGAGGAAGGCCGTTGAACCCCACCCCCTCGCAGACCGTCGGCCCGTTCTACGGGTACGCGCTGCCGTTCCCCGGCGGCGGCGACATCGCGACCGGCGGGATCGCCGTGCACGGGTACGTCTACGACGGCGCCGGCGATCCCGTCCCCGACGCGCTGCTGGAGTTCTGGCAGGCCGACGAGCACGGCTCCCTGGCCGGCGCGCCCGGCACCCTGCGCCGCGACCCCACCAACGGGGCCGTCCTCGGGCGCGACGGCGTGCGCTTCACCGGCTTCGGCCGCGTGGCCACCGACCTCGACGGGCACTGGACGCTGCGCACGGTCGTGCCGCCGAACGGGTACATCAGCGTGTGCGTCTTCGCCCGCGGGCTGCTGCACCACCTGTTCACCCGCATCTACCTCGGGCAGGACGCCTTCCTCGACTCGCTCCCGCCGGAGCGGCGGCAGACGCTCGTGGCGGTGGAGGAGCGCGAAGGGGTGTACCGGTTCGACATCCATCTGCAGGGCGAGAAGGAGACGGTCTTCCTTGACTTCGGGTGACCCCGAGCCGCATCCAGGAGGTTCCGGAGCGGATCTCGGGCTGCTGGCCCCCATGCGGGGCGCGGCCGAGGCCACCGGCGACGCCGCCGTGCTCCAGGCGATGCTGGACGCCGAGGCCGCGCTGGCCCGCGCCCAGGCGGCCCTCGGCCTGGTCCCCGCCGAGGCGGCGGCTGCGGTGTCGGCCGCCTGCCGCCCCGACGCGGTCAGCCTCCCCGGCCTCGTGACGCGATCCCGCTCCGGCGGGAACCCGGTCATCCCGCTCGTCCAGGACCTGCGCGAGGCCGCCGGCCCCTACGGCGAGTACGTGCATCGGGGCGCGACCAGCCAGGACATCGTCGACACCGCCCTCATGCTCGTCTCCCGCCGCACGCTCGGCCCGGTCCTGGCCGACCTCGGCCGGGTCGTCGAGCGGCTCACCGCCCTGGCCGCCGCGCACCGCGACACGCCGATGGCCGCCAGGACGCTCACCCAGCAGGCCGTCCCGACGACGTTCGGGCTGAAGGCGGCGGGCTGGCGCAAGCTGGCCGCCGACGCCCGCACCCGCCTGTCCGCCGCCACCGACGCCCTGCCCGCCCAGCTCGGCGGCGCGGCCGGCACCCTGGCCGCCTTCCGGCCCGAGGGCACGGACGCCGACGTGGTGCTGCGGCTGCCCGGGCGGTTCGCCGCCGAGCTGGGGCTGGCCGAGCCGGTGCTGCCGTGGCACGTCCTGCGCACCCCCGTCGCCGACCTGGCCGGGGCGCTCGCGTTCACGGCGGGGGCGCTGGGCAAGCTGGCGGCCGACGTGCTCGTCCTCTCGCGCACCGAGATCGGCGAGCTGTCCGAGGGCGTCGGCGGCGGGTCGTCCTCGATGCCGCACAAGCACAACCCGGTCCGCGCCACGATGATCGCCGCCGCCGCCCGCCAGGTCCCGCCGCTCGCCGCCATCCTGTACGGCTCGCTCGCCGCCGAGGACGAACGCCCGTCCGGCGCGTGGCACGCCGAGTGGCAGCCGCTGCGCGAGTCCCTGCGCCTGGTGGCCGGCGCCGCCCGCGACGCCGCCGAGCTGACCGCGGACCTGCGCGTCCACCCGGACCGCATGGCCGCCAACGTGACCGTCCCCGGCACCCCGGGCCCGGCCCCGGCCCTCGTGGACCACGCCCTCACGGACCGAGGCCGTACGGACCTCGACCGCACGGCGCCCGCCCGCGTGGACCGCGACCGCACGGCCAGTGCCGGACACTCCGATCGACACGAACACGAATAGGCACCGCACCGATGCAGCTGCTGCACTACCGCCTGGACGGCCCCGAGCACGGCGAGCCGCTCATCCTCGCCCCATCCCTCGGCACCTCCACCCGCCTGTGGAACCCGCAGATCACGGCGCTGGCCCGCACGTTCAGGGTGCTCAGGTTCGACCTGCCCGGCCACGGCGACTCGCCGACGCTTCCGGCGAGCACCATGGACGACCTGACCGCCCTGGTCCTGGACGTGGCGAGCGCCGAGGGCATGGACACCTTCCACTACGCGGGCGTCTCCATCGGCGGGGCGATCGGCGCCACGCTGGCGGCCCGCCACCCCGGGCGGCTGCGTTCGCTGGCCATGATCTGCTCCAGCGCCCGGTTCGGCGACCCGGCGTCCTGGCACGAGCGGGCGAAGCTGGTCCGCGCGGAGGGCACCGCGCCGCTGCTGGAGGCCACGGCCCGCCGCTGGTTCGCGCAGACCCCCGTCCAGGCTCTGCTGGACGACCTGGCCGCCGCCGACCCCGCCGGGTACGCCGCCTGCTGCGACGCCCTGGCGGCCTACGACCTGCGCGCGGACCTCGCCGCGATCACCGTCCCGACCCTCGTGGTGGCCGGCCGCGACGACCCGGCGACGCCCCCGGCCCACGCCCGGGAGCTGGCCGACGGCATCCCCGGCGCCACGCTCGTCGAGCTGCCCGGCGCCGCCCACCTGGCCCCCGCCGACCAGCCCGAACGCGTCACCGAGGCGCTGCTCGCCCACCTGCCGGCCGTGCCCGGCATGCGGGTGCGGCGCGAGGTGCTCGGCGACGCGCACGTGGACCGCGCCGTCGCCCGGACGACGCCCTTCACCAGGGACTTCCAGGACCTCATCACCCGCTACGCCTGGGGCGAGATCTGGACCCGCCCCGGTCTCGACCGCCGCACCCGTAGCTGCGTCACGCTCACCGCGCTCGTCGCCCGCGGCCACCTCGACGAGCTGGCCATGCACGTACGCGCCGCGCTGCGCAACGGCCTCACCCCCGACGAGATCGGCGAGGTCCTGCTGCAGAGCGCCATCTACTGCGGGGTCCCGGCGGCCAACGCCGCGTTCGCCGTCGCGCAGCGCGTCCTGGAGGAGGAGGGGCGCGGCGCGTCCTGAACGAGGAGAGCCCGTCATGACCGCCACCCCGCGGGCCCGCCTATGATGAGCGAATGACCTCGCCCCCCGCCACCACCGAACGCCAGCGGGACGCCGACCGCACCAAGGCGGAGATCCTGGAGGTCGCGCAGCGCGAGTTCGCCCGCTACGGCTACGCGGGGGCGCGCGTGGACGAGATCGCGGCCCGCATGCGCACGACCAAGCGCATGATCTACTACTACTTCGGCAGCAAGGAGCGGCTCTACATCGCCGTCCTGGAGAAGGCGTACGCCGAGGTGCGCGAGGTCGAGCGCACCGTCGACGTCGAGCACCTGGCGCCCGTCGAGGCCATCCGCACGCTGGCGGAGCTGACCTTCGACCACCACGACGCGCACCGCGAGTTCATCCAGCTCGTCGCGATCGAGAACATCCACCGGGCCGAGCACATCCGCAAGTCCGAGGTCCTGGCCAACCTCGGCACGCCGGTGCTCGACCTGATCTCCCGCATCCTCGACGCCGGCCAGGAGTCGGGCGACTTCGTCACCGAGGCCGACGCCATCGACGTGCACATGATGATCAGCGCGTTCTGCTTCTTCCGGGTGGCGAACCAGCACACGTTCGGCGCGCTGTTCGGCCGCGACATGACCGCCGCCGAGCACCGGGCCAGGCAGCGGCGCATGGTCGGCGAGATGATCGTCGCCTACCTGTGCGGCGACGGCGCCGCCCCCCGCT
>NZ_JAATEP010000059.1:0-65800 GCF_012034275.1 Nonomuraea composti
TGCCACGTCCGCCCCGGCCGGCTGAGTGGTGCGATCCGGTCGTGAAGGGCACTCCGGGCTTCCGGAGGGTCGGTCCACCGGGTGATCTCGCCGACACCCCACACAGGTCCCGAGCCGCTACGGTTCGGGACCTGTGATGTCTTCGGAGCGTTCGAGACGGTCAGCGACGGTGACGTCGAGCGGGCGGGCGCGGTACAGGTCGTGAGGGGAAGGTGACGGTGACGGTGAGCCCACCCTCCGTTCGCGGGCTGGCGGTGATGGTGGCGTCGTGGGCCGTTGCGATCGCTTGGACGATGGACAGGCCGAGCCCCAGGCCGTCCGGGCGGGTGGCGCGGGCGGTGCCGTGGCGTTGGAAAGTCTGGAAGAGCCGTTCCACGGTGTCCTGAGCGACCACGGGCCCCGGGTTGCTGATCGTGAACACGGCATGGCCCTGCACGGTGCCGGTCTCCACTCGCACCCAGCCAGGCGAGGTGTTGTAACACAGCGCGTTGTCCACCAGGTTGGCGATCAGGCGTTCAGCGAGAGGACGGTGTCCTGACACGGGAGCGACGTCGTAGGACGCGTGGATCGTCACGCCGCGCCGGCCGGCTTCGGCGCTGCGGCTGTGGACGACTTCCTCGGTCAGTTGGGCCAGGTCGAAGGGGTGGCGGACGTCGAGTCCCGCGTGTCCGCGGGTCAGGGTGAGCAGTGCCTCGATGAGGCGTTCCTGGTGCGCTCCGGCGGCGAGGATCTGCTCGTGCGCCTCTCGCAGCGACTGCACGGTGGCCGTGGGGTCGGACAGGACGACCTGGCCGAGTGCCCGCTGGCGGGTCAGCGGGGTGCGGAGCTCGTGGGAGGCGTTGGCGACGAACTGACGCTGCGCCTGGAAGGACGCCTCCAGCCGGGTCAGCAGAGCGTCGATGGTGTCGCCGAGAGCCTTGAGCTCGTCGGCGGGTCCGTCGAGGGCCAGGCGCCGGTGCAGGTCCGTCGCCGAGATCTCCTCGGTGGCGGCGATGATCGTACGGAGCCTGCTCAGGATCCGCCCGGCGATGATCCAGCCGAGCACGACCGAGATCACCGCCATGAGGGCGAGCGCGATCGCGGAGTTGATCAGGAGCTGGTCCAGCATCGCGGCCGTTTGGCGCTGGAGTGCCTGTTGCAGCTCGGCCGGGAGCAACTGCACGGTGCGGGACTGGCCGGGGGGTGGCATCCCGGGGGAGGGCACGGGGGTGTGGTGGGGCGCGGGGATGAAGCTCTTGGCCATGCGGCCGGTGAGTGCGTTGCGCACCAGTGCGTACGTGATGGCGAGCAGGACGGTTCCGGAGATCAGGAACAGGCCGCCGTACAGGAGCGTCAGCCGCAGCCGGACGGTACGGCGGGGAAGGTGGGGACGGGCCAGCCGGCCGGCGAGCCGCGTGAGCGCCGACAGGGAGGCCATCAGATGCGGTAGCCCTGCCTGGCCACGGTCTCGATGATCGGTGGATCGCCGAGCTTGGCCCTCAGTCTGCTGATGGTGATCTTGACGGCGTTCGTGAAGGGGTCGGCGCTTTCGTCCCAGACTCGTTCGAGGAGTTCCTCGGCGGAGACCACTCGCCCTTCGGCGGCCAGGAGCAGCTCCAGCACGCCGAATTCCTTCGGCGCCAGATCGAGCGGCCGGCCCGCCCTGCTCACCCGGCGTCGCGCTGCGTCAAGTGTGAGATCACCGTGACGCAGCACCGGGGGAAGCGCGGGATGGACGCGGCGGGCCAACGCGCCGATCCGCGCCACCAGCGCGGGGAAGTCGAAGGGCTTGGTGAGATAGTCGTCGGCGCCCAGCCCGAGCCCGTCGACCAGGTCCTCCAGCGTGGCCGCGGCGGTCAGCATCAGGACCCGGCTGCGGCAGCCGGCGGCGAGGAGCTGTGCGCACACCTCGTCTCCATGCATGCCCGGCAGGTCGCGGTCGAGCACGATGACGTCGTAGTCGTTGAGCAGGGCACGCTCCAGCCCGCCGGGACCGTCGAGCGCCACGTCCACGGCCATCCGGGCCCTGCGCAGCCCCGTGGCCACCGTCTGCGCGGTCACCTCGTCGTCCTCCACCACGAGCACACGCACTCGCTACTCCCTCCGATCGAGAAACGTCACCCTGGCAAGCATCGCCCGAGGCCGGTTTCGGTGGCGTTTCGTCCGCAGGCCACGGCCCACGAAACCATGCCGAAACCATCGATCGATTACAACCATGCACACCTCACCGTGCACGCGTGGCCTCTGCGGACCGCTGGCGCGGGTACCTCCTCAGGACCTCATGGAGAGCGCCATGCGAAGCGTCGTCGATGCCGGCATCCGTCGAAAGGACCGCGTGCTGCGGGGGAGCGCGACGGCCGCATTGTTGGCCTGTCTCGCTCTGGCGGCGGCCTGCGGCGGTGGCGAGGCTCCGGCCAGGACCGTCGCCTCCGTGGCGCCCAAGGCAGGCACCACGGCGTCTCCGGCAGCGGGCGCCTCCACAGGAGACCCGTTGGCGTTCGCCGCGTGCATGCGTGCCAACGGCATGCCGGACTTTCCCGATCCCCAGCCTGGCAAGGGGCCTGCCCTCTCGCCGGAACTGGTCGACTCCCCGCAGTTCAAGACGGCCGAGAAAAGCTGCAAGCAGTACCAGCCGTCGGCTCCCGCCAAACAGCCCGCGCCCGACGACTCCTGGCCGATCTCGGACAAGCTCAAGTACGCGAAGTGCATGCGCGACAACGGGGTGCCGAGCTTCCCTGATCCCGACGACAACGGCGGATTCATCTTCCCGCAGAACGGCACCGTGGATCCCGCCTCCGAGCCGTTCAAGAAGGCCGAGCAGACGTGCAAGCAGTATCAGCCGCAGAACATGCCGAAGAAGGGGCAGATGAAGGGGGGTGACACGCCGTGAGTGCCGCCGCGCAGCGGGACGCCGGCCACGCGGACGCGCACGTGCCGCGCCCCCACCGAAGCCGGTCGGGTCCGCTGGTGGCGGTCCTCGCAGGCGGGGCGGCGATCGCCTGCGGTGTGTGGCTCGTGCTCTCCGGCCCGTTCGCCGCTGGGACGCCGTACTCTTCCGTCCGGACCGCAGCCGCCACCGCACTGGCCCAGGTGACCAGAGGCACCTTGTCGGCCAGGACGATGGAGAACGGCACGCTCGGCTACGCCGGCGATTACCAGGTGGTCAACAAGGCCGGCGGCACCATCACCGGGCTGCCCTCGGTGGGGCAGACCATCGGCCAGGGCAAGGTGCTCTACCGGGTGGATGGCAAGCCGGTGGTGCTGCTGCGCGGCGACGTGCCCGTCTACCGTAGCCTGTCCTGGGGCTCGCAGGGCGCCGACGTGCGGCAGCTGAACACCGCGCTGGTGAAGCTCGGATATGCCACCGACAACCAGATCGACCCTGGCTCCGACCACTTCGGCAGACAGACCTACTACGCCGTCAAAGAGCTGCAGGACGCGGTCGGGCTGGCGGAGACCGGCAGCCTGGCACTGGGCCAGGCGGTGTTCGTGCCGGCAGGGCGCATTCGCATCACCGAGGTCGTCGCGGTGCCCGGCGGCATGGCCGCGGCCGGTTCCGTGGTGCTGCGGGCCTCGTCCACGGCCCGCGAGGTCACCGTCGCGTTGAACGCCAGCCGTCAGTCGCAGGTCGCTGCCGGGGACAAGGTGACCATCACACTGCCCAACGGCAAGACGACCGCCGGCGTGGTCTCCTCGGTGGGCAAGGTGGCCGTCAAGGCCGACAGCGGCACCACCGTGGACGTCCGGATCAGGCCGCTCAAGCCGCAGGCGACAGGACGGCTCGACCAGGCGCCGGTGCAGGTCTCCATCGTGACCGACACGGTACGGGACGTGCTCTCGGTGCCGGTCAACGCGCTGCTGGCGCTGGCCGGCGGCGGCTACGCGGTCGAGGTCGTGGAGGCAACCGACCGGCATGAGCTGATCCCGGTGAAGACCGGGCTGTTCGACGACAGCGCCGGCAAGGTCGAGGTGAGCGGTGACGGTCTGGCGGCCGGCCAGGACATCGTGGTCCCGGGCACATGACCGGCGTCGGGCCGGATCGCCGGTCGCTGGGGGACCAAGAGGTCGGCGAGCCGGTGCTGCGGCTCGAACACGTGACGAAGATCTACCCTGGTGCCACTCCGGTCGTGGCGCTCGCCGAGGCCACCTTCACCGTACGGAGGGGCGAGCTGGTGGCCATCGTGGGCCCGTCCGGCTCCGGAAAGTCGACCCTGCTGCATGTGATGGGCACCCTGGACCGGCCCACCTCCGGGATCGTTCGCATCGTGGGGCAGGACGTGGCCCGCATGCCGGACCGCGCGCTGGCCCGGCTGCGGGCCGTGCGGATCGGGTTCGTCTTCCAGCAGTTCTTCCTGGCCCAGCAGGCCACCGCGCTGGAGAACGTGGCCGACGGGATGTTGTACTCGGGTGCCCGCCATCGGACCCGCCTGCCGGCCGCCGCAAGGGCCTTGGAAAGGGTCGGGCTCGGGCATCGCCTCCACCACCGGCCGCCGAAGCTGTCGGGTGGGGAACGGCAGCGCGTGGCGATCGCGCGTGCCCTGGTCGGCGACCCGGACATCGTGCTGGCCGATGAGCCCACCGGCAATCTCGACAGCGCCTCCGGCAACGCGATTTTCGCGTTGTTGCGGGAGCTCAACCTCGACGGCGCCACCATCATCATGATCACCCACGATCGGGAGCTGGCCGCACGCCTGCCTCGCCGCATCGAGGTCCTCGACGGCCGCATCGTCGCTGACACGGAAGCCGGCACGGAAGCCGGCACGGAGACCGGCGCCGCAAGGAACCGCCGATGACGACTACGGCCACTGGGCGGCTGCATCCGGCGGACCTGGCCCGCGTCGCGAGCGTGGGCCTGCGCACCCGTCGCGTGCGCGTCACGCTGTCCGCCCTGGGCATCGCCATCGGTGTCGCCGCGATGGTAGCCGTACTCGGACTGTCGGCCTCGTCACGGGCCGGCCTGCTGGCCGAGATCGACAAGCTCGGCACCAATCTGCTGACCGTCACCCCCGGCCAGACCATGATCGGCGCCGACGCCGAGCTTCCTCTGGACGCTCCCACGATGATCGCGAGGATCGGCCCGGTCGACTCCGTGGAGCACACCGGCAAGATCGAGGCCAACGCTTACCGTAGCCCCCACATCCCCAGCGTCAACACCAACTCGATCACCGTCTACGCCGCCAGCCTGAACCTGCTGGCGGCCGTACGCACAGCCGTCGCCCAAGGCCGGTACCTCAACGCCGCCACCGCCGAGCAGCCGGTCGCCGTGCTCGGCTCGGACGCCGCCGCCCGCCTGGGCATCGCCCGCATCCACCCGGACACCCGCATCTGGGTCGGCGGGCGATGGTTCTACCTGGCCGGCATCCTCCAGCCCGCCACCCTGACGCCCGAGATCGACGCCTCGGTGCTGGTCGGTTACCCGGCCGCGCGGCGGTATCTCGACTTCGACGGCCATCCCTCCACGGTGTACGTGCGTGCCCAGACCGAGCAGGTGAGCCAGGTGCAGCAAGTGCTCGCCGCCACGGCCAACCCGCAGAACCCGGGCGAGGTCAGCGTCAGCCGGCCCTCCGCCGCGCTGGTGGCCCGCGCCGCGGCACAGTCGGCACTCGACGGCCTGTTCCTCGGTCTCGGCGCGGTCGCGCTGCTGGTAGGCGGGATCGGTGTGGCGAACACCATGGTCATCTCCGTTCTCGAACGACGGTCGGAGATCGGGCTCAGGCGCGCGCTCGGGGCCACCAAGGGACATATCCGGTTGCAGTTCCTGGCCGAGGCGATCCTGCTCGCCGCGCTGGGCGGCGTCGCCGGAGTCGCGATCGGAGCGGCGGCCACGACCGTCTACGCCCACGTCAAGGGGTGGGCCACCGTGGTGCCCCCGCTCGCCTGGGGCGGCGGGCTCAGCGCCGCCGTCGCCATAGGCGCTCTCGCGGGACTGCTCCCGGCGCTGCGCGCCGCTCGTATGCAACCCACGGAGGCCCTCAGAAGCGTCTGAGCCCTGACCGCTTCCTGGCGCAGTGGGACGAGGACCGCGGCGCCAGGTATCGGCATGCCCGCTACCAGGTACTTCATCTCGCCGGCCGCACCGTGGATGAAACCATCCCGAAACTGTCACCCCCGTATACCTGTGACCCATCGGTTCGGCATCCGTAAATGCCCGGCGGGCCAGACCGCAATCCGCGCGTGATGCCGCCCCGCTTTCCGAACCCCGATCGAACGACGAAGGGAAGCCTGATGAGGCTCCGCAGCCGCGAAGATCATTCACCTGCCAGACCTCGTACCGAACGCCTGGCCGCTTTGCTGGCCGCCGCGTTCATGCTGACGACCTCGGCGTGCACGGCCGCCCAGGCCCAGGCCACGTCACCGAAGGCCGCCATCGACTGGCAAGCCTGCGAGGACGCCTCGGGCGTCGAGTGCGCGACCCTCAAGGTGCCCCTCGACTGGTCCAAGCCCAAAGGGAAGACGATCGAGATCGGCCTGGCCCGCCGCAAGGCCACCGGCGCCCGGATCGGCTCCATCCTCATGGACCCGGGCGGTCCCGGAGTGTCCGCGGTGGACGAGGTCAAGCGGAAGGAGAACCTGTTCACCCCCGCCATCAGCGAACGCTTCGACGTGGTCGGCTTCGACCCGCGCGGCGTCAACACCAGCACCCCCGTCACGTGTTCCACGGAACTGATCCAGAAGGCGGATGAGGCCAAGAGGTATGCCAGCCGTAGCGAGGCCGACTTCGAGGCCCTGCGACAGATCAACAAGGAGCTCAGCGAGGACTGCCGCGAACGTACCGGCCCGCTGTACGACCACGTCGACAACCTGCACGTCATCCAGGACATCGACGCCATCAGGCGCGCCCTGGGCGAGGACAAGATCACCCAGGTGGGGTACTCCTACGGCACCGAGATGATCCAGCAGTACGCCGAGAAGTACCCCCAGCACGTACGGGCCCTGGTCGCCGACGGCAACGTGGACCGCAGCCTGCAATCCGCCTGGGACTTCCTGGACGGCCAGACCGCCGCCATGGAGAACAACTTCAACCAGTGGGCGGACTGGTGCGACAAGACCCCCGACTGCGCCCTGTACGGCCTGGACACCAGAAAGGTCTACGGCGAGCTGCGCGAACACGCCAAGGACGGGACACTGGTGAACCCCGCCACCGGTGAGGTGCTCGACTTCGGCTGGTTGAGCAGCCGGGCCCAGGCCGTCAGCTTCCCGGAGGGCTGGAAGGAGCTGGCAACGGTCCTCAAGCCCGTGTACGACGGCATAGGGACCACCCCTACGCCCTCGCCCACCTCGACGCCGGAGCCGCCTGAGGTGCCCGAGACGAGGACCTATCCGCGGCAGGCGATGTGGTGCGAGGACTGGACCTTCGAGATCAAGGACTACGCCGAGCTCAAGAGCACCATCGCCCGTCTGTCCCAGCGCTACCCCAACGTCGAGTGGAACCCCAACGCCACCGACGGCGCGCTGGACTGCGTGGGTTGGGAAGGCAGGACCACCAACCCCCAGAAGCCCATCCAGGTGAAGGACGATCTGCCGCTGGTCATGATCGGCAACCTCAACGACCCCATGAGCGTCTACCAGTGGTCCAAGAACTCCGCCGAGCAGAGCGGAGCCACCCTGGTGACCTACGAAGGCTTCGGGCACACCATCTACCCCTCTACCGTCGCCTTCGGGCCCAGCACCTGCATCAACGACGCGATCGACGACTTCCTCATCGACCTCAAGACCCCCGATGCGGGCACGAGTTGCCCGGCCATCGAGGTGCCGGGCGAGGGCACGAAGCCGAGTCCTCTCGCTGAGTACTCCAACTGACATCACCGCCCCTCACCCACTGCCGGGAAGGCCGAACCAGGCACTCCCGGCAGTGCCCTGCCGTCCGGCGTGCCCGTATCAGCCCCGCGTGGCTGTTGCGGGCACGCCTCGATGTCGAGCGAACGCGCAACCGGGAAGGTGCCGACCACGCCACCGGATCACCTGGCGATCGATGCCCGCCCCTTGGAAGCGGCCGGCGAGGTGGCGTCGGTGCTGCGCCTGCCAGGCCGGAGCCGGACGTCAGGCCACCGGACAGTAAACGGCTTCGACGGTTTTGATCAGCACGGGGACGATGGCGTCGTCGCCGGCCGTGCTCCGGGTGACGGAAACGGCGAACTGCTGCCGGCCGTCGGTGGAGGCAAAGGTCAGTGTGGTGAAGCCGGGCGCCGAACCACCGAGCATCTGTCCTTGCAGCTTTCCCCCGCACAGGCCCTTACTCTGCTGTGCGCTCCCACCCGTCAGGACCTCCCGCAGCGCCGGCGGCAGCAGCTTGCCCTGATCGAGAGCCCGCCGGAAGGCGCTGACGTCTCGCGTGGTCGAGATGACGCCGCCGGCGCCGTTGCCCCAGCTTGCGTTCAGCCGGTGCACGTCGCGCAGAGTGCCGGTGGAATCAGGGTAGTAGCCGTGCCCGTGCGGGCCCTTGATGCCCTCCGGCGGCTTGGCGACATGGTAGGTCGCCGTCATGCCGAGCGGGCGGAAGATACGCCGGTCGAGCTCGGCGCCCAGGCCGTGCCCCGTCACCTTCTCGATGATCATGCCAATGAGGGTGTAATTGGTGTTGGAGTAGCTGTACGTCTCGCCCGGCTCGCCGGTTCGCGGCCGGCCCCGCGTCATCTTCACAAGGTCAAGAGGCCGGTAATAGGTGGTGAAGTCGAAGACGTCGAACGCCGGGGCAGTCGAGCCGCTCTCGTGGAACCAGTCAGGGATGCCAGAGGTGTGCTGGACCAGCTGCTGGACGGTGATGTCAGCGGCCCGTTCCACCAGCCCGTCGGCGGCCACCTCGGGCAGCAGATCGGCGAGCTTGTCATCAAGGCCGAGCCGGCCCTCCTCGACGAGTTGGAGGAGTACGGTGGCCACCATCGTCTTGGACTGCGAGCCGATGCGGAACCGGGAGTCCGCCGGAATGGCACCGCCCTTGCCGTTGAGCAGCCGGGACCCGGCGGTGCCCCGGCCGGCGAGCTTGCCGTCCACGTACGCGCCGCCGATGGCGCCCACGACGCCGGGCGTCTTGGCAAGGGTCTCCATCGCCTTCTGCACGTCCCCTACCTTGACGGGAGCGTCAACTGCCGAGGCGGTGGCGGCCGGGGCCGGGCTCAAGACCAGCACCATGCTCGCCAGGGAGGCCGCGCCAGTGAGCGTCGCTCGACGCAAAATCATGAAATTTCCTCTTCCAGGGATCGTCGGGGAGCGAATACTCCGCTGTCGAGCCACAAGTCCTAACAAGGGCGGTGTTTCCCCGGTGTTACCGGTGGCGGGGAGTCCGCAAGGCATCGTGCTCGGCGACTGAAAGTGGCGGCTGAAAGAGGCGGCCGAGCACGCGGAGGACTACGCCAGTCGGCGCATCGAGGGCCGGCACCACCCGCGAAGCCGTCCAGTACCATTTCCGCGTGCCAGGAACAGACTCGCAGGCCTCCGCGTACCGCAGCCGTAACTCCACGGCCGACCGGGCGCTGGACATCCTGTTGATGTTCGGCGACGACGTCACCGTCCTTTCGGCGAACCGCGTGGCCGAGCATCTCAACGTCGCTCGTTCGACGGCCTACCGCTACCTGCAGAGCCTGACGTCCACCGGATTCCTGGAGGAGAACGAGGGCGGATCGGGCTTCCGGCTCGGCCCTCGCATTCTCGACCTGGCGCGGCTCGCCCGTAAGGGCATCGGCCTGTCCGACCTGGCCCGGCCGGTCATGCGCGAGCTGGTGCGCGAGACTGGCTTCCCCGCCCTGCTGACCCGTCGTGCGGGTGCCTCGGTGGTCTGCCTGGAGCGGGAGGAAGCCGGTCAGACGCTGCGGTTGTCGTACGAGCGCGGTCAGGTCCTGCCGATCAACGCGGGCGCCGCCGCGCTCGCACTGCTGGCCTGGGCCCCCGTCGAAGTCGTCGAAGAGGTGCTCCGGCAGCCGCTCGTCAGGTTCACCGATGCGACGAACACCGATCCGGAACGGCTACGTGACCGGCTGCCGCAGATCCGGGACCAGGGATACGTCATCTCGCGAGGCGAGCTGGACCCCGACGTGCTCGGTGTGGCCGCGCCCGTGTTCGGCGCCGACGGCGGGCTGGTCGCCGCCGTGAGCATCGCCGCGCTGTCGCACCGTGTCACCGACGCTCAGGCGGTGGCGACCGCCGAAGTCGTCATGCGGGCGGCTCGTGAGCTCGGTGCCCAGGTCGCCAGGCTGGAGGTCGCCACCATCTGATCACGCGCGTGCGGGCTTCGTCACCGGGTGCCCATGCGCTCGGCGACCATGCGCTCGGCCGCCTCGGTCTCGGTGATGGACTGCGTCGCGGCTCGTTCCAGCACGTGGAGGACGGTCGTACGAATCCGGTCGATGTGCTCGTGGACGGCGCTCTCGTCGAAGCCGTCGAGCTCGTGCTCGCCCGCGATGAGACCGCCCGCGCTGATCACGAAGTCGGGCGCGAAGGCGATGCCGCGGCTCGCCAGTGCCCGCCCGGCGTCCGGGTCGGCGAGCTGGTTGTTGGCGGCGCCCGCCACCGCACGCACTCTCAGCCGCTCGACGGAGGCTCGTGTGAGCACTCCGCCGAGGGCGCACGGCGCCAGGATGTCGGCCTCCGCATCGAGGAGCGCCGTCGGATCGATCGACCTGGCGCCCAGCTCTGACGCCAGCGCGTCGGCCTTGGCGGTGTCGGTGTCGGCAATCGTGACGATGGCGCCGGCCGCCACGAGCAGGCGCGCCAGCTGGGCGCCGACGTTCCCGGCGCCCTGGATGGCTACGCGCACCCCTTCGAGCCGGTCACGGCCCAGCTTCCACTCCGCGACCGCCTCGATGCCACGGAACGTGCCGCGGGCGGTGTACGGGGCGGCCGGATGGTCCACGGCCACCACATGGGGGGTCACACTCCGGATCACCGCCAGGTCCTCGGTGCCGATGCCCACGTCAGGCGCGCACACGTACGCTCCGCCGTAGGAGTGCACCACCTGGCCCATGGCCTGCAGCAACGCGGGCGTCTTGGGACGCGAGGGGTCGGCGAGCACGCACGACTTGGCGCCGCCGGCGGCGACTCCCGCGAGCACCGCCTTGCGCGTCATCGCCGCCGACAGGCGCAGCACGTCGTCGATGGCGGCCTGCTCGCTGGAGTAAGGGCGATAGCGGATGCCTCCGCAGCCGCGGCCGTCCCGTTTGCGGTGGATGGCCACAAATGCGCGCAGGCCCGTCTCCGGGTCGTGGTGAAAGGCGAGGGATTCGTGCTGGTCGAAGCCAGGGCTTGACGTGATGGACATGCACTCTCTTCCCTTGAGTCCTGAATATCGGTACCTTGGTCTCAACATTCAGGAAAGAACGGAAGGGTGTCAACCGATGCGGACCGTTCTTTCGTCCACCTTCAACATCCTTCGCGCCAGCGGGTTGACGACCGTCTTCGGCAACCCGGGATCGAACGAACTGCCCTTCATCGGAAACCTGCCGAATGACTTCTCGTACGTGATGGGGTTGAACGAGGCGGTGGTGGTGGGCATAGCCGACGGGTACGCGCAGGCATCCGGCGGTCCGGCGCTGGTCAACCTGCACTCTGCCGCCGGCACCGGCAACGCGATGGGTGCGCTGACCAACGCATGGTACGCACACAGCCCACTGGTGATCACCTCCGGCCAGCAGGTCCGCGAACACATGGGCGGGGAGGCGATGCTGAGCAACGTGGCCGCCACGACGCTGCCGCAGCCGCTGGTCAAACTGGCCCTCGAACCGGCCCTTCCGGCCGACGTGCCGCGTTCCATGGCTCAGGCCGTCCACAGCGCGATGCTCCACCCCCGCGGCCCCGTCTACGTCTCGATTCCCTACGACGACTGGGATCGCGAGCTGGATACCGAGGTGCAGGCGCGACGGGTTCGCCAGGGAGGTGGCCTGCCCGCCGGAGACCTTGACGAGATCGCGGCGCGCCTGTCCACGAGCGAACGTCCCGTTCTGGTCCTGGGCGGCGACGTGGACGCCGCGCAGGCCAACGCCCTGGCGGTGCGGCTGGCGGACCGGGCTGGGCTGCCGGTCTGGATCGCTCCCTCGCCCTATCGCTGCCCGTTCCCCACCAGGCACCCGCGCTTCCAGGGAGTGCTTCCCGCGTCGATGCGGGGTGTCTCCGCCGCGCTGGCCGGGCACGACCTGATCCTGGTCGTGGGCGCGCCGGTCTTCCGCTACCACCAGTACGAACCCGGACCGCTCCTGCCGGACGGCGCGTCGCTCGTGCACATCACCTCGGACCCGGGCGAGGCAGCCCGGGCATGGTCCGGAGACGCCTTCGTCGGCGACGTGCCAGGCACGCTCGACGGCCTGCTCCGGCGCCTCCCGGAGAAGCAGGCGCCCGCCCCCGTGCCACGACCCCGCCAAGTCCTCAGCAGCGGGCCGGAGCGGGTGTTCGAGACGCTGAACCAGGTCGCACCCGAGTCGGCCATCTACGTGACCGAGTCGACGTCCACGGCGGACGCCTTCTGGACGACCATCGACATCTCGGCCCAGGGCGGCTTCTACTTCCCGGCGGCGGGCGGGCTGGGCTTCGGCCTGCCTGCCGCGCTGGGCGTACAGTTGGCGCAACCGGAGCGGAAGGTCATCGCCGTGATCGGGGACGGAGCCGCGAACTTCGCCATTCCCGCCCTGTGGACCGCGGCCCGCTACGACATCCCCGTCACCTACTTGATCCTCCAGAACAACGCCTACGGGGCGCTCCGCGGCTTCGCGGACCTGATGGACATTCAGCACCCTCCGGGCCTCGATGTTTCCGGAATCGACTTCTGCTCGATCGCGGAGGGGTACGGCGTGCGGGCGGAACGGGCCGAGGCCGGCCCCCATCTCGCTGACGTGCTGAAACCCGCGATGGACGCCGATGCCCCCAGCGTGATCGTGATCCCGACTTGAGAGAGGTGATGAACACATGCATACAGTCGTGATCGGCGGCGGCGTCATCGGCCTGGCGGTGGCGCACTATCTGACGCTTGAGGGCTGCGAAGTGACGGTCTTCGACCAGGGACCCGCCGGCATGGGATGCTCGTACGGGAACGGCGGCTGGATCGTGCCGCGTACGACGGCTCCCCTGCCCGCGCCGGGCATCGTGGGCTACACGCTCAGGTCGCTCGGCAGGCCGGCGTCGCCGGTCTACCTCAAGCCGCAGCCCAGCCTCGGTTTCGCGAAGTGGATGTGGGATTTCTGGCGCTCTTGCGACCGGGACAGCTACGAGCGCGGCCGTGCCGGGCTGGTCCGGCTCGGCGGGCGCAGCGTGGAGATGTTCCACGAGCTGTACGAACGAGCGCCGTTCGCGATCGGCTCTCTGGAGAGCATGCGCGTCTTCCGGCAGCCCGACGGTGCCGCGGGGGCCGCCGCCGAGCTCGCGTTCCTCAAGGAGCTCTCCATCGACGCCGACTACGAGGTCCTGTCGGGGGCCGAGGCGCGCTCGGCCGAGCCGGTCCTTTCCGGCAAGGCCGGCAGTGCCCTGCTCATGCGGGGCGACCTGCTGGTCGAACCCAAGTCGGTGTGTGACGCGCTGGCCGCGCAGATCGTCGCGAACGGCGGGACGATCAGGGAGAACGAGCGAGTGCTCGCCTTCAAGGTCCGCGACGGCGCGGTCACCGCGGTCCGGACGCAGGCCGACATCGTGGAGGCCGACGACGTCGTCATCGCCGGCGGCTCCTGGTCGTCCTTCCTGACCGGGCTGCTCGGCGTGCGACTGCCGCTGCAGGCGGGCAAGGGGTACAGCTTCTGCGTCGAGCTGCACCCTCGCCCCACCCGCGTCATCGACATCGCCGACGCCAAGACCGGCATCGCGCCTTTCGAGGACACGACCCGGGTCGTCGGCACCATGGAGTTGAGCGGCCTGAACTCCAGGATCGACCGGCGCCGGATCCGCGCGATGATCGCCGGCGCGTCGCCGTACGTGGAGAACTGGCCGGGGCAGGTCACCAGGGAGTGGGTGGGCCTGCGGCCGATGCTGCCGCACGGACTGCCGGTGATCGATCGGCTGTCACCGTACGAGAACGTGTACCTGTCGACCGGCCACGCCATGATGGGCGTCTCCCTGTCGCTGGCGAGCGGGTTCGAACTGGCCAGGTACGTGAGGAGTGGCACGCGGGCCGAGGTCCTGCGGCCGTTCACCCTGGGCCGGTACGGCCGCTTCAGCAAGCCCCGGCTCACCGGGTCGTGGACGGGCGCCGTCAAGGAACGTCTGGTCGTGCCGGACGGCGCCAACCCATAGGAGATCTCATGCCGGTGCGTCATCTTCCCCCCGCCTTCGACACGCTGCCCATCGCCAAGGCTTCGATCGCAGGCTCTCTCGTCTTCTGCACCGTCGTTCCCGAGGACGACAGCGGTGCGATCGTGGGCGCGTCGATCGTCGAGCAGGCCCGCGTCGTCTTCGCCAAACTGGCGGAAACCCTAAAGGAGTGCGGTTGCGAGCTCGGCGCCGTCGTCCACGTCACCGTATACCTGCCTGACATCGCCGATCGCGGCGGCATGACGCAGGTGTGGCGCGAGGTGTTTCCGGACACCCCGCCCGCAAGAGCCACGATCGGCGTGTCAAGCCTCGCCCATCCGGACATAAAGATTGAGATAACCGCAATTGCCTATAAAGGCGACTAGGGGCGCACGATGCCGGACAAAAGCCTGACGCGTATCCGGCTCCAGCGGCTCGTCGATGATCTCGGCTCGACCCTGCTGGAGGTCGTCGAGCCGGCCGGGGCGCTCGACACCGACGTCACCGGCGTCACGATCTTCGATCCGCACGATGAGCCGCCACTGTGTGCCGGGGAGCTGGTGCTCGGCGTCGGCCTCCAGGACGAGAAGCAGACCGCCGAAGTCATCGGCCGGCTCGCGCCGGCCAAGGTGGCGGCCCTGGTCGTCAAGGGCAACGTGAGCCTCGCGTTGCGGGAGCGGGCCAGGGATCAGGGTGTCCCGCTGATCGCGTTGACCCGCTCGGCGTCCTGGTTCCATCTCGCCGTACTCCTCCAGGCGCTGCTGGAGCGCTGGCTGGTCATCGACGGCGACCAGCACGGCACCAGCTCCGCCGGAGACCTGTTCGCCTTCGCCAACGCGGTCAGCGCGCTGGTCGACGCGCCGATCACGGTGGAGGATGAGGCCTCGCATGTGCTGGCCTTCTCCGGGCGGCAGGACGAGGCCGACCCCGGGCGGATCGAGACCGTCCTGGGCCGCCGGATGCCGCAGGGCACACGCAGAATGCTGGAGGAGTCCGGAGTCTTCCGGGAGCTCCACCGCAGCCGTGAGCCGATCTATGTGCCCGGTCCCGACGAGAGCGTGCTGCCGCGGGTCGCCGTGGCGGTCAGGGCGGGGGAGGAGGTGCTCGGCTCGCTGTGGGCGGTGGTCAGGGAGCCGTGGCCGGAGGACCGCATGAGAGCGCTGGCCACCGCCGCCGACATGGCCGCGTTGCACCTGCTCCGCCAGCGCAGCGCGCTCGACCTGGAGCGGCGGCTCAACGCGGAGCTGCTCCAGGCCGTTTTCGACGGCGGCCAGGACGCGGTCGAGGCGGCGAGCCGGCTGGGCCTGCGTGAGGGCTCTCTATGCGTGCTGACGGGGCAGCCGCTCGGCGTGGAGAGCGCCGATTACGAGATGGCCAGCCGGCATCTGGCCATCTCGCTCTCCCTGCACCTCAGTGCCATCCACCCGCGCTCCGCGGTCGCCTGGATCGGCGGCTTCGTCTACGCCGTGATCTCGGTCGCCGGCTGCGGCACCCAGGAGCGGGCCCTTCGCCGCGTCCACGCCACCGCGTCCGACTTCGTCTCCAGAATGGGCAACAGGACCCCGGCCGTGATCGGCGTCGGCGGACCAGTGCCCACCAGATCCCTGCTCGACCGCGCCAGAGCGGAGGCCGAGAGCACCGTGCGCGTGCTGCGCGACGGCGGCAGGGGCGCCGCGGCCTGCTTCGACGACGTCTTCCTGGAGACCGTGCTGGACAAACTGGACGATGTCCTCGCCGGTGAGGACCCGCGGGCGCGCGGCCCGGTGGCGCGTCTGCTCGCCTACGACGAGGCCAACGGCGCCGATCTGACCACTTCGCTCAAGGCATACCTCGACGCGTTCGGCGACGTCATCGCCGCCGCGGCGGTCACGGGGGTGCATCCGAACACCTTCCGCTACCGCCTGCGGCGCATCCGCGAGGTAGGCGACCTGGATCTGGACGACCCCAGGAGCCGGCTGGCCGCACTCGTGCAACTGGCCACGTTGCAGCGCCGTCCCTAGTCGTACGGCACGAGGCGGCGGCATGTCGCCGCTGTCACCATCGACCCATGGACGCGAAAGAACTGATCCGCGCGCTGAACGCCCGCGACGAGGCGGCCGGCCCGGACCTGCTGGCCCGGACCAAGGCGACGGGTCCCCTCGAGATCAGGGGTGAGTTGCTGTACGCCCCGCTGGTGCGCAACTGGTACGAGCTGACGGACTCGCTGGAGCTGATACCGGCGAAAGCCCCCGAGTGGCGCCCGCTGCAGTGCGGCATCGATGAACGCGCCCAGGCGGCCACCGGTTACCTGCTCGCGCTGGCCGAGGCCGATGTGTTCTCCGGCGTGGTGCGGCTCTCCCGCGGCGAGGAGATCCTTTTCGAGGAGGTTTACGGCTGGGCCGATCAGGATCGGCGGCGTCCCAACCTGCCCGGCACCCCGTTCAACGTCGGCTCGATGAACAAGATGATGACCTCCGCCTGCGTCGGGCGGCTGATGGAGCAGGGCGACGTGCGCCTGGACGACAAGGTCATCCGTCACCTGCCGGGCTTCCGTCCCGATATCACCGCCAGGATCACCGTCCGGCAGTTGCTCACCCACACAAGCGGGATGGGCGACTTCTTCGGCCCGAAGTTCTTCGCCGGAGGGCGGCACCGCCTCGAAACGATCGACGACCATCTGGACCTCATCCGCGATGATGAGCTGCTGTTCGAGCCGGGTGCCAGGTTCGAGTACAGCAACTCCGGCTTCGTCGTGCTGGGCGCGATCATCGAGGCCAGGTCCGGGTGCTCGTACGCCGACTACGTCCGCGAGCACGTCTTCGAGCCCGCGGGCATGCGCTCCAGTGATTTCCCCGCCTTCCACGAGCTCGATGGCCAGGCCATCGGATATACCAACTTCACCGCCCACGGCGCCGTCACCGGGCCCAGGAGGCCGCACGAGGACACCCTGCCACGGCGGGGCTCAGCACCGGGCGGCGGCTACTGCAGTGCCGAAGATCTGGCCCGGTTCGGCGCCGCCCTGATGCGGGACACGTTGATCGGCCCTGACGTCAAGGCGGCGCTGCTCGGCCTCCGGAGCGACAGCGGGTCAGGACGTCCCGGCGGCGTTCCGTACGCACATGGCTTCCAGGTGGAGAGCGAGCATGGCGTGCTGAGCTACGGGCACGGAGGCGGCGGGCCGGGCATCTCCGCGTTCATGGACGTCTTTCCCGATCAGGGCCTCACCCTCGTCGCCTTGTCGAACTACGACGATGGCGCACGACAGATCCGCCGGGAGCTGAGGCGCATCTTCTGGCCCGCCGCGTGATTCAGCGCCGGGCGCCGACCTTGGCGAGTTCCCGGGCTCCGTACGCGGACAGGTAGCCGCACGCCGAGATCAGCCGGAGCAGCTCCTGGGCGCTGCCCACCTCGCGTTCCAAGGTGTGACCGCCCACCCGCCGCGACTCCGGCACGGTCATCGCATAGTCGCAGGCCAGGGGAGAGGTGAAGTCGATCTCGACTCGCATCGTGCCGGGCACCGGCCGGCAGCTCAGCCCGCCACTGGAGGAGACCGCCTCGCGGGCCGCCGCCCGGATGCGTGCGGCGGCCGCGTGCGGGTGCAGCGAGCGGGCCGTGTGAAAACCGGTGGCCTGCTTGACCGCCACGACCCGCACGCCCGGGAGCTCCTTCTCAGCCGTCGAGCACACGGCGTCGTCCCCTGTGACGAGACCGACGGGCACGCCGAGCGAGGCGGCGTACAGGCCGTTCACCTCGGTCTCGCCCACCGGTCGCCCGTCGAGCCGGATCTGCAGGAAGTTCCCGGAGAAGCTGTGGGTCAGGACGCCGTGCTCACCCGACGCCGCGTGATAGCCGAGGAACAGCGCCACCGCGTCACCCTCGGCCAGGCCCTGCACCATGGCGCACGCCTTCGGCGTGCCGGTCACGAGCAGCGCCCGCGGATCCAGCTCGTCCTGGAGCAGGTTGTCCATGGTGCCGTGGCTGTCCTCGACCACGACCTCGTCGGCTCCGGCGTCGAAGGCACCCTGGACAGCGGCGTTCGCCTCGGCGGTCATCAGGCGCTGGGCGCGGGGATAACCGCTGCCGCCGCGGACGGTCTGGTCGAAGGTCGCGATGCCCGCGACGCCTTCCATGTCGATGGAGATGTAGACACGCATGCGGCGAAGCTAGCGCGCAGCCGATGAGCGGTTGTTGGTCGATCCGCACAATCCGGTGTCCGCCCCTTCTGACCGAGCGCACGAAACCTTGTTTGGCCCCGGCGACGACCCGGGCCACTTCTGCCTGTGCCGGACGACGAACACCTGCCAGACGCCAAGCCTCACCATGAACGAAACGACAAGCCACCTGGAGCAGCTGTGAAATCCTCCTTGGCGGTCACCGTGACGGCCACGGCCGTGGCTCTGAGCCTCTCGGCGTGCGGGGCAAGTGGATCCGGCGACAACGCGAAACCTGTGAGCGGAGCCACCTTCACCTACGCCGTCGGCACCGATCTCGGCAGCCTGGACCCGTATCAGGCGACGCTCAATGTCACGAGCACCTTCGACACCTTCCTGTACGGCACCCTGGTCTCCCTCGACGCGCAGGGCAACGCCCAGCCGCAACTCGCGCAGACCTGGTCGGTGTCCGGCACCAAGAAGGCGACCTTCACCCTTCGGGAGGGGATCACCTGCTCCGACGGCGCCCCGCTGACGGCGAGCGACGTGGCCGCCGTCATGACCTACCTGGGTGAGCCCGCCAACAAGTCGTCGCTCCTCGGGCAGTACGTGCAACCGGGGACCACGGCGACGGCCGACGACACGAACCGCGTCGTCACCGTCACCAGCGGCAAGCCCGACCCCTTCCTTCTGGAAGACCTCGGCTCGGTGCCGATCGTCTGCAAGGCGGGGATGGACGACCCCCGGCTGCGTACCGACGGGAAGGCGGGAACCGGCCCCTACAAGATCTCCGAGGTCGTGCAGGGGGACCACTACACCGCCGAACTGCGCACCGACTATGCCTGGGGCCCGGCCACCTGGACCGCTGAGCAGAAGGGTGTCCCGTCGAAGGTCACGGCCCGGGTCGTCGCCAACCCGACGACCGCGGCGAACCTGCTCCTGTCCGGCCAGCTCAATTATGCCGAGCTCACCGGTCCGGAGGAGCAACGCGTGGCCACGCAGAAACTGTTCACCGCCACCAGCGTCACACCCGCCGAAATCCTCTTCAACCAGGCGAATGGCCGCCCGACGGCGGACCGGGCCGTACGTGCCGCGATCGTCCAGGCCCTCGACCTCGCGCACATCGGCAAGGTGTTGTCCGCGGGAAAGGGAGAGCCGTTGCGCCAGCTCTTCCAGGGTGCCGTCCCCAATTTCTGCCCCGGCGACACGATCACCGGCCACATTCCCGCCTCCGACGTCTCCGCCGCGCAGAGCGCGCTGGACGAGGCCGGCTGGGTCCCCGGCGCCGACGGAATCCGCGTCAAAGACGGCAAACAGCTCTCCTTCGGCCTGATGTACATGAACAAGCCGAGTCAGTCCGCGGCGGCGGCCGAGCTGATACAGCAGCAGCTCAAGGCGATCGGAGTGAAGCTGACGCCGAAATTGGTCGACGGACCGGGGGCCAACAACTCCATCAGCAACGACAACTGGGACCTCTTCCTGGTCGGGCTCATGGTCAACAACCCCAGCGCCTTCGTGCCGTCGTTCTCCGGCCCGAGCTTCCCGCAGGGCGGTCAGAACTTCGGCAGCGTGAAAAACGCCTCCTACCAAGCGCTGACCGCCAAGGCCGCGACCATGCCGGGCAAGCAGGGCTGTGACACCTGGAATCAGGCCGAGGCCGCCCTGATCGAGAACCTCGACATCGTGCCGTTCTACGCACTCAAGTCGTCCATCTACGGCAAGGGCGCCACGTTCAGCACGACCCAGTTCGCGTGGTCCGTCCGGATGACCCCATGACGGCTTTCCTGCCTCGGAGGATCGGTCGGCTGCTCCTGTCGGTCTGGGTACTCGTCAGCGCCTCCTTCCTGATGATCCACGTCGTCCCCGGTGATCCCGTCCGCGCGGCGATGGGCTTGACCGCCTCGCCCGAGGTCGTCGAGGCCAGACGGCAGGCCCTCGGGCTGAACGATCCGCTGCCCGTCCAGTACATCAGCTACGTACGTAACCTGCTGACCGGCGATCTCGGTGCCTCCATCGTCTCGAACCTGCCGGTCTCGCAGGTCATCCAGCAGCGGCTGCCCGCCAGCCTCCAGATCGCACTGCCCGCGTTCGCGCTGCTGATGCTGCTCGCGGTGCCGATCGGCGTGCTGATGGCGGTGCTGACCCGCGGCGGGCGGAGAGCCTGCCTGAACCTGGGCTACACCACCGCCAGCGTGGTCGTCGGCGCGATTCCCGACTTCATCGTCGCGGTCGTGCTGGTGTACGTCTTCGCCGTACGTCTCGGCTGGTTTCCCGTGGCGGGGCGCGAGAGCGCCGGCTCCTTCGTGCTGCCCGTGCTCACCCTCGCGGTCGGGGGAGCGGCGGTGCTGTCGCGCATCGTGCGCGCCGAGACCTTGTCGGTGCTGGACCACGACTTCATTCGCACGGCCAGGGCGAAACGGCTGCCCGCCCTCCTGATCTACCTGCGGCATGCCGTACCGAACGCCGTGACGGCCACGCTCACCCTCGGCGGCATGCTGCTGGCCGGCCTGGCCGCCGGGACCGTGCTCGTGGAGAACGTGTTCCAGTGGCCGGGGCTCGGCACGATCCTCGTCCAGTCGATCCAGCAGAAGGACTACCCGGTCGTCCAGGCGCTGGTCCTGGTGTACGGCGGGCTCACCCTGGTCGTGAACCTCTGCGTCGACGTCTTGCTGGCCGTGCTCGACCCGCGTTCGGCCGTGAAGGAGGGCTGAGGCGTGGCCAAGCTGATCCGCAGCCCGCTCGGCGTGATCGCCACCTTCCTGATCCTCCTGGTGCTGGTGACCGCCGTCTTCGCGCCGATCCTGTGGGGCGCCAACGCCGAGGCCATCGACACCGACGCGCTGTCGCAGGGACCGTCGGCCGCCCATGTCTTCGGCACCGACTCCTTGGGGCGCGACATCCTCTACCGGCTGCTCGTCGCCACCCGGCTGTCGATCGGGCTCACCCTGGCGGCCACCCTGCTCGGCGTCGCGACAGGAATCGTGCTCGGAACGGCGCCCTCGATCCTGGGACGCCGCATCGGCCGCCTCGTCACGGCGATCGTGAACATCGCCGTGGCCTTCCCGGCACTGCTGCTCATCCTCTTCTTCGCGGTCGTCTTCGGAACCACGACCCGCGGCGCGGTGCTGGCGCTGGCCGCCGCCATGGCGCCGTTCTACGCGAGGCTCACGCAAACACTGGCCGCTTCGGTGTCCGGGCGCGACTTCATCGCCGCCGCCCGGGTGGCAGGGGTCGGGCGCATGCGCATTCTGGTGCGGCATCTCCTGCCGAACATGGCCGAACAGTTGATCATCAACGCCATGGTCGGTGCCGGCAGCACCCTGGTGGCCTTCGCCGGGCTGTCCTTCCTGGGCATCGGCGTGCAACCGCCGCAGTACGACTGGGGACGGATACTCAACGAAGGACTGCTGGGCATCTACGTCAACCCGGCGGGCGCGCTCGCGCCGGCCGCCGCAGTCGTGCTGGCCACCCTCGCCTTCAACCTCTTCGGGGAGGCTGCGGCGCTGGTCATCGGCGTGCAGGTCCCGAGCCGGCCCTACTCCAGCCGTCCTTTCGCCGGCCGGGCGAAACGGGAGCGCGCCGGCGACGATGACGTGCCGATGCTCGAGGTGGACAACCTCCGGGTCTCCTATCCGGCGCGTCACGGCTGGACGAGCCCGGTGCGCGGCGTCAGCTTCAGCATGCGCGCCGGTGATTCGGTCGGCATCGTGGGCGAGTCAGGCTCCGGCAAGTCGCTGACCGCGCTCGCGATCGCCAAGCTGATCGAGCGGCCCGGGTCCGTCACCGCCGACCGGCTCACCTTCCTGGGCAGGTCTCTGCTCAACGGAGATGACCGCCGCCTGCGGCGCATGCTCGGCACCTCGCTCGCGATGGTGTTCCAAGATCCGATGACCTCGCTCAATCCCGCCATCAGAGTCGGCAGGCAGCTCTCGGAGATCTCCGTCCAGCATCAGGGGCTGAACCGCCGCCAGGCCATGGACAAGGCTGTCGGCGTGCTGGAGGCAGTGCGCATCCAGGCCGCGCGCCGCCGGGCACGGCAGTATCCGCACGAGTTCTCCGGCGGCATGCGCCAGCGCGTCATGATCGCGATGGGACTCATGGGAACGCCGAAGCTGATCGTGGCCGACGAGCCGACCACTGCGCTGGACGTCACCGTGCAATGGCAGGTGCTGCGCCTGTTGCAGGAGGCCCGCGCCAAGGAGGGCGCAGCGATCCTGCTCATTTCCCACGACATCGGCGTCATCGCCGAGACATGCGAGCGGGTGATGGTGATGTACGCGGGCCGGATCGTGGAAGACCTGCCGGCCGCCAACCTGTTCAGTCGCGCCCGCCATCCGTACACCCGGGCGCTGCTCGCCTCGGTGCCCGACCTTGAAACGGATCGCGAACGGCCGCTGGCCACCATTCCCGGCCGGCCACCCGATCCCCACGCCATGCCCGCGGGCTGCGCGTTCGCGCAGCGATGCTCGTTCGCCGACGACCTGTGCACCAGCAGCGAGCCGGCGCTGACCCCTCTCGGCGACCGGCACCGCATCGCCTGCTGGCAACCCCAGAGCCCGGAGGCAGGCGATGAATGATCTCCTCTTCGAGGACGTCACCGTCCGCTACGGCAGCGGGAAGCACAGCATGACCGCGGCCGACGGCGTCACGCTCACCGTCCCCGGCGGCAAAGTCGTGGGGCTGGTCGGGGAGTCAGGCTCGGGCAAGTCCACCCTCGCCCGCGCGGCCGTCGGTCTCGTGCCACTGACCTCGGGCCGCATCCTGCTGGACGGGGCCGATCCACACCGCGCGATCCAGATGATCTTCCAGGACCCGTACGCCTCCCTCGACCCGCGCATGACCATCGGCGCGTCGATAGCCGAGGCGATCCCCAGAACCGTCGCCCGCCGCCGGGCCGAACGGCAGGCCGACGTGGCACGGCTCCTGGAGCTCGTCAACCTCGACCCCGGCCGGATCTCCATGCGGCCCGGCAGGCTGTCCGGCGGCCAGCGCCAGCGAGTGGCGCTGGCCAGAGCTCTGGCCGCGCGCCCGAAGGTGATCGTCGCTGACGAGATCACCTCGGCACTGGACGTTTCCGTTCAGGGCGGCGTGCTCAACGTCATCCGGGAATTGCGGCGCGCTCTGGACCTCAGCATGCTCTTCATCTCCCACGATCTGGCGGTGGTGCGTTACGTCAGCGACTACGTGGCGGTGATGTATTTGGGCCGGATCGTCGAAGCAGGCCCGACCGACGAGGTTCTGCGCGCTCCGCAACATCCGTACACAAGGGAACTCCTCGAGGCCGCACCGCACCGTCACAAGCGCGTGCACCTCGCGGGCATGGAGGCGGACCCGCCCGACCCGCATCACCCGCCTGCGGGGTGCCGTTTCCACCCTCGTTGCTCCATCCACCAGCTCATCGGGCCCGACCAGGAGCTCTGCCGCCGCAGCGACCCTCAAAGGGGCGCCATGCAGCGCATGCACCAGGCGGCCTGCCACTTCGCAGACAGCTTGTCGTACCAGGAGAGGAAGCAGGGCCATGTCCACGACGATTCGCAGTGAGTTGTACATCGGCGGGCAGTGGGTGCCACCCCACGGGCAGGAAACGCTCACTGTGCGATCGGCGGCCACCGAGGAGGTCATCGGGTCGGTCCCCGCGGCGGCCCCGGCCGACGTCGACGCGGCCGTGGCCGCCGCGAAGGCGGCGTTCCCCGGGTGGCGGGCCTGGGCGCCGGAAAGGCGCGCCGCGATCCTCGACCGGTTCGCCGACGAGATCGACGAACGCACCGAGGAGATCATCACAGCGATCTCCCGGCAGAACGGCATGCCGATCACCGTCGCCCGCAGGCTGGAAGCGGGCTTCTCCTCGCTGCTGCTCCGCTACTACGCCAGGCTCGTCCGGCACCAGCCGGCGGCCGAGGTGCGGCCGGGTCTCCTGGTCAGTCAGACGTCCATCCGCAGGCACCCCATCGGTGTGATCGCCGCGATCGTGCCGTGGAACGTGCCCCAGACGCTGACCTTCACCAAGGTCGCCCCAGCGCTGGCCGCCGGATGCACGGTCGTGGTGAAACCCTCACCGGAGACGGTCCTCGACGCCTACCTGATCGCCGAGGCCGCGCTGGCGGCGGGAGTTCCCCAGGGAGTTCTCAGCATCGTGCCCGGCGGGCGTGAGCTGGGTGCCTACCTCGTTTCCCATCCGGGTGTGGACAAGGTGGCGTTCACCGGCTCCACCGAGGGCGGCAGAGCCGTGGCCGAAGCGTGCGCTCGGCTGTTGCGGCCGGTGTCGCTGGAGCTCGGAGGCAAGTCCGCGGCCATCTTCCTGGACGACGCCGACCTCGACCCGGACGCGATCGGGGAGTCGTTGTTCGCCGCGACGCTGGTCAACAACGGTCAGGTGTGCTTCCTCGGCACCAGGATCCTCGCGCCGCGCAGCCGTTATGCCGAGGTTCTGGGGCTGTTGGAGGCGGTCGTGCGCGCGTCGCCCGTCGGCGACCCGCTGGACGAGAGCACCCTGATCGGGCCGCTGGCCAGCGCTCGCCAGCGCGATCGCGTCCAGGGCTACATCGAGATGGGGCGCGCCGAAGGCGCCAGAGTCGTGGCCGGCGGCGGACGGCATCCAGGGCCTGGCTGGTTCGTGCAGCCGACGATCTTCGCTGACGTCGACAATTCCTTCCGTATCGCCCAGGAAGAGATCTTCGGGCCCGTACTGTCGGTGATCCCGTACGACACTGACGACGACGCCGTCAGGATCGCCAACGACACCATGTACGGCCTGGGCGGGACCGTGTGGTCCGCGGACACCGAACGCGCGGCGTCCGTGGCAGCGCGCGTGCAGACCGGCACCATCGGCATCAACGGCTACGCACCCGAACCCACGGCGCCGTTCGGCGGCATCAAGGCCAGTGGCATCGGCCGGGAATTCGGCCCCGAGGGGCTGGCGAGCTACCAGAACCTGCAGTCCATCTACTTCCCCTGATGGGCGCGAGCGACGCCCTCAGCGCCGGGCAGCGCGCGTAGCACGTTACGCCCAGCCAGTTTCGTCAGTCAGCGTCCGGTCAGCCGATGGCCGGCCGCGGCTGGTCGCTCGCGTCCGGGGGAAGGAGCAAACACCCTGGACCGAGGAATGGGAGAAGATCGCCGGCGCCCTGGTGATCCGCAGGGCGTGGCGCATCGAGCCGACGGAAGGCATGGGACGGGTCCACCCGTATGCCCCATCCTGCCGCCCGCGAAGAGGCTCTCCACCTTGTTCGCGGTGGAGAGCCGGCGTCAAACTGGTCGCCATAGCGCCGCACCATGGTCAGCACGCTGACAATATGCTCAGCACGGTGATCACAGCTCCCCGCCGCGGAGCGTGGACGGCACGAGCACCGATCGGAACTGCCCGCCGACCATGCCGGCCATCGGCCTGGGCAGGTCGGTGTGGGCGATCCCCGTGGTGTCGCCGCTGATGTCGGAGCAGGCGCATCGCCACAGCAGATCATTATGACAATCGATCAGAGGATGCTCGCGGAGCAGTTCCATGCGGGCGAGCCAGGTCACCGGACCGGTTGGTAGGCCGGGCCGCCATCGGCGAGAAGCCGTTCGGCCTCGGCGTAGATCTCCTCCGGTGACTGGTCGAGGTTGAGCGTCTTGCGGAACGGCTGTCGCACATCCCTGTCGATGCGCAGGTAGACCTCGTTCCTGTTGCCCTCGGGATCGAAGAAGTAGATGCCGAAGGCGTTGCCGTGGGTGACCTCCTGTTGCACCTGGATGCCTTCTGCCCGGAAGCGGTGGTGGAAGGCGATGAGATCGTCAAGGCTCTGCAGCCGCCAGGAGATCTGGTGCTGCTGCTTGCTTCCAGGCTCCGCGGTGCGGCCGGTCTGCAGGACGAACTCGTGGTGCTCCTCCTCAGGCCGGGAGCTGAAGAAGACGATGCCCAGGTCGGTGTCCTCGTCGGTGACGGTGAGCCCGAGGACGCGCTCGTAGAAGTCCCGCATGGTGGCGAGGTCGAAAACCCACAGTCCGGTGTGTCCCAGCTCAGCGATTGCCATCGGATCCTCCATGTTCTATTTTTCAGGATAGTAGTCCTGAAAAATGAAACGAGTCAATTGAGGAGATTCATGTTCTCGCCAGGAAAGATCCTTTGTGTCGGGCTCAACTACCGGGAGCACGTCGAGGAATCCCAGCGCGACTTGCCGGAATATCCGGTGTGGTTCGCCAAGTTCGCCTCCAGCATCGCGTCCGGCACGAGGAGCCGATCCTCCTGCCGTCCGAATCGCACCAGGTGGACTACGAGGCCGAGCTTGCGGTCGTGATCGGCAGGCCAGGGCGCCGCATCCCCAGCGATCAGGCCCTTGATCACGTGCTGGGTTACACGATCGCCAACGACGTCACCATGCGGGACTACCAGTACAAGACCCACCAGTGGCTCCAGGGCAAGGCATGGGATTCCTCCACGCCCCTCGGTCCGGCACTGGTCGCTCCTGACGCCGTCGACTCCGGTGCGCTGGACATCTCCCTGCGCCTGAACGGCGAGGTCATGCAGTCGTCCAACACCTCGCTGATGATCTTCAGTGTTCCCCGGCTGATCAGCCTGGCCTCCCAGTTCACCCGGCTGGAGCCCGGCGACGTGATCCTCACGGGCACCCCGGGCGGCGTGGGCTACCGCCGCGAACCACAGGTGTTCCTCACCGACGGAGACGTGGTGGAGGTCGAGATCGAGGGCATCGGTGTCCTGCGCAACCCCGTTCGCCAGGAGAAGGCATGACCTGGCGGCCCCTCCGGATGCCGCGGCCTTCGCCTCTCTGGCACCAAGGTCGACCATCGTGAGCAGGCTTCCCGTCCTCGTGGTCGGCGCCGGCCCGGTGGGACTGACCGTGGCCAACCTCTTGGCTGCCCGGCAGGTGCCGGTCCTGGTGGTCGAGCGCAACGCCACCACCAGTGACGAGGCGAAGGCGATCAGCCTGGACGACGAGTCGTTGCGGACCATGCAGATGGCCGGCCTGGACGACGCGGTGCTCGAGATCGTGGTGCCGGGCACCGGGACCCGCTACTTCGGCCGTACGGGAAAGGTGCTCTTCCACGCACGAGGGCCGGAACCCTACCGGATGGGTTTTCCGTTCAAGAACCAGTTCGCCCAGCCCGAGCTGGAACGGGTGCTGCTACGGGCGCTGAAGAACCGGCCCGACGTGGAGGTGCGCTTCGGCACGGCCCTGGTAGGACTGCACGAAGGAGAGGTGGTCACCGCGGTGCTGGAGTCGGGTGAGGCCGAGGTCGGCTGGGTGCTCGGTTGCGACGGTGGCCGCAGCACCGTGCGCGAGCTGAAGAAGATCGGCATGGCGGGAACCAGCCATTCCGAGGTGTGGCTCGTCGTCGACACTGTCGGAGACGCCCATGACCAGCGGTATGCCATGCACTTGGGGACGCCTTCCCGTCCCACCGTCGTCGTGCCCGGCCGGAACGGGCGGTGCCGGTATGAGTTCCGGCTGTGGCCGGGCGAGGGGGTGGCGGGGGAGCGGCCGGAGTTCGAGCTGATTCGACGCCTGCTCTCGCCTTACCGTGACATTTCGCCCGCCCAGGTGGAGCGGTCCGTCACCTACACGTTCAACGCGCTCGTCGCCGACCGCTGGCGGGACGGGCGCAGCTTCCTGCTCGGCGATGCCGCTCACATGATGCCGCCGTTCGCCGGGCAGGGCCTCAACTCCGGCATCAGGGACGCCGCCAACCTGGCCTGGAAACTCGCGGAGGTCTGGCACGGCCGTTGCGATCCGAGTCTGCTCGACACCTACGAGCTCGAACGCCGTCCTCACGCGACGGCGACCGTCGCGTTGTCGCAGCGCCTGGGGCAGGTGGTCATGACCACGAGCCGGCCACGCGCCTGGCTCCGCGACATGATGATCCGCGCGATCCGGCTCACCGGCCCCGGCCGGCGCTACCTGGCGGAGATGCGCTTCCGCCCGCGTGCCGTACATCGTCAGGGAGTCGTCTCAGGCAACGGTGATCTTGTCGGAACCCTGTTGCCGCAGCCGTGCGTGCTGGTGGCATCCAGCGCGCGCCCCGTGCTGCTGGATGAAGTGCTGGGAGCAGGGTTCGCCCTGCTCGGAGTGGATGTGACCGCGGCCGAGTGGGACCGTGTGGCTTCCCTGCTGCCCGCGGACCGGCTGGTCACATGCGTGGACGTGGTGCTGGACGAGCGGCTGCCACGCCCCAGCGACGAACGGCAGTCCGTCGCGGACGCCGACGGGCGCTTGCAAGCCGCTCTTGGCATGGCACGCGGGCACTTCGTCCTGGTCAGACCGGACCGCTATCTCGGCGCGGTGTTCACGGCAGAGCGCGCTGGGCCCGTGGGCGACCTGCTGGGCGCCTGTGTTCGATGAGCTCCTGCTCCAAGCCGCCAGGGTGGCTCTTATGAGCCCCCGAGCGCGAGACCGCGAGCCCTTCCTCGGCCGCCACCACCTCATCGTCGAACTCCTTCCGGGCGGCGGCCCGGTCGTTACCCGGCCAGAAAGGGGTGAGCATCAACCGCCGCGCACCTGCCGAGGACGGTCACTGCTCGCACCCGTACAGGATGCCAGTTCCAGACGGCCATCAATGGCGGCGGTCTCAGACGGGCCCGCAAGCACGATTCAACAGATCTGACGGAGGAAACCGAGAACCTCGCGGTGGAAGAGCTCAGGTGCCTGCAAGTAGGGCATGTGCCCGACTCCGGGCAACAGCACAGACGAGATCGCGGGCACGTGTCGGGCGATCCGCCGTCCGATCTCCGGCGAGATCGAACGATCAGCCTCGCCCCAGACCTGCAAGACCGGTAGCTCCCATGCGAGCCGGACCAGAGAGTCGAGCAAGGGTTGGGCGTCCAGCTCCTCGCGCACCATGGCGGCGAGCCGCTGCATGGCATGGACGGTTCCCGGGAAGTTTGTGATGCGGTATTCCTCCTCGGTAAGAACATCCAGGTCGGAGCCGGTCATGCCCGTCATGAACGACAGACGCGACCGCACCGTCTCGCGATCCGGCTGTGCGAGGCGATCGGCGAGTCCTTCGCGTGCCTCTGAGCCGAGCGCGCATATCCCGGTGGGAGCGCACAACACCAGAGCATGCAACGGTGACGTGTCCACTTCGGTGTGAAGATCGAGCGCCGTGCGAAGCGCCACATGTCCGCCGAACGAGGTGCCGATGAGGGTGATCGACTCTCCCTCGGCATAGCGTGCCAGGGTCTCCGCCATGAAGGCCGCGAAGCCGGCCACGGTATAGCGGGCCTCGGCCGAACGGCTGGCGAAACCATGTCCGGGAAGATCGACAGCGCGCACTCGATATCCGGCTTGGGCGAGTGGTTCGAGGCATGACCGCCAACGGTCAGCGCGTCCGCCGATGCCATGGACGAGCCAGATCTCCTGCGGGCCGGTTCCGGCTTCCACAATCCTGCTCCGGATGCCCATGGACCGGATGGGATAACTGATGATCATGTTCTGTGGGGCTCCGGCCGTACATCAGGGCGATCGGTGATCACCGCGTCGGCATCGATCTCGATGAGCGCGTCCGGCCGGACGAGCGCGTCGATGCGGACCAATGTGCTGGCCGGCTTACGGGCCCCGCCAAAAAAGGCGCGCCGGCTGTCGTGAATCGCTTCGAAGACCTCTTTGGTGAGCGGCGCCCGCACGTACACGCGGACGCGGACGATGTCCTCCATCGTGCCGTGGAGGGAGTGCAACACTGATTCGATCTTGGCCAGGGCGGCGGCGCTCTGCCGGAAGATCTCGTCCGCCAGGGTCAGCTCTGTCTGCCCGTCGCGGTCCAGGCTTTGAGGGGCGGTGCCGGTGTGCCCGGAGATGAACACGAACCTCGCGTTCCCGACCCTCACCACGCTGGCAGGCGCGTACGTCAGGGAGTCCGCGCAGACCGCGCCATCGGCGAAGCGGAATCCGTGCGCTTCCTGGATCCGGACGGATTCCTCGCGAACCACCTGTGGCGCCTCAGCGGGTACGCTCATGCCTTCTCCTGTTCGTCGATGTCGAGGACGGCATCGCGTTCGAAACGCCGCACCGTGTGGAAGACCTCCGTGAGGTCGGGATCCTTGGCATCAGGGCCGTCCATCACTGCTGTGGACGCGGCGGCCGGCGGTATGCCGTCAAGGAAGTCGCGGCGCAGCACAGTGCCGTGCGAGAGCGTGCGCGATCGCAGATTGCGCCACCGTCGTTCCTGCTCCTGGTCAGAAGTGTCTATGGGGTGCCCGCTCTGGATGACGGTCCTGATGCCGCCGGGCTTGAGCAGGACGGACAGGTCCCGGAGCGGGTCGCTCTCGAGCACGAGCAGGTCGGCCGTCGCGCCGATGCGCATGGTGCCCAGCTTGCCCTCCATGCCGAGTGCTCTGGCGGGGATGGTCGTGGCGGCCTGCAGGGCCTCGGCGATGGACAGGCCGGCGAAATCGCGCAGGAGCTGCAGCTCGCGCGCGTGCCATTCGCCGTAGGGGGTGACGGCGAAGCCGCTGTCCGTACCCACCATGAAGGTGACGCCGGCGTCGTGGGCGTCGTGCAGGGTGGCGGCGGTGCGGTCGAGCAGTCTTTTGACGTTGTCGCGCGTCTGTGCCGCGACACCGACGTTGTCGCCGTAGTCGGCGATGTTGGCGAGCAGGAGCAGGGTGGGCACGAGCGGGATCCGTGATTCGGCGAGTTCCTCGATGACTTCCGGCGTCATCGTGTTGCCGTGCATGATCCAGTCCATGCCTGCGCGGACTGCCACCGAGACCTCCGCGGAGCCTCGCGCATGAATGGTGATCTTGCGTTTCAGCTGGTGGACGAGGGCCGCCGCGATGGCCATCTCGTCGTCGGTGAACGCCTGGTACTCGCCGTACGGGCTGTCGGCGAGCTTGATGAGGTCGACGCCGTTCTTCACCTGGTGGCGGATCTCCCGGACCATCTCCTCCACGGTGTTGGTCAGCACGCCGATGCTGCCCTCGGGCACGCCGACGTGGTCCGGATACCAGTCGGTGAGCCCGTTGCTGGTGGTGAGATAGCGGCCGGCGGTGTGCATCCGCGGCCCCTGGATCAGCCCGCTGACCAGCGCGTCGCGGAGCCCGACTCCGATGTAGTAGCTGCCGCCGGGCTGGGAGATCGTGGTGAAACCGGCGCGCAGCACCTTGCGCAGGTTCGCGGCCGCGATCAGGGTGCGCAGCTCCACGCTGGTGTAGAGATCCTGCTCCTCCTGCGTGTTGCTCTCCCCGTAGGTCATGTGGCAGTGCATGTCGATCAGACCTGGGCAGATGTACGTGCCGCGGGCGTCCATCTGCTCGATCGGGTCTCCGCGCGGTACGTCCGCGGCGAGGTCGATGCCGGATGCGATCTTCGCGATGGTCTCGTCCTGGATGAGGACGTCCTGGTCGCGCTGGACCGTTCCGGATTCGGTGTCGACGACATGGCCGCCTTTGATGAGCAACCACGAGCTTGTCACGATGTCCCTCCGATGTTCGGGTCGTGCGGACCGCCGCGTCGGCGGCAGCGATTGAGGCAGGCTCCGATCCCGGCCGCATCGGTTCGGACCACGTCGCCGGGCTGGAGGAAGACGGGTGGACTCATGGCGGCGCCTACCCCTCCAGGGGTCCCGGTGGCGACGATGTCGCCGGGGCGCAGGCCGACGCTTCTCGACAGGTAGCTCAGGAGCGCCGGCACGCCGAAGACCAGGTCACTGGTCCTGGCGCGCTGGCGGGTCACGCCGTTGACCTCACAGCGGATCTCGATGTCGACCTGGCCCGCGCTGTCCTGCGGGAGTTCGTCGGGTGTGACGACGACGGGGCCGAGTGGAGTGCTCTGCTCGAAGTTCTTGCCCGCGAACCACTGGCTGGTGCGGTGCTGCCAGTCCCTGGCCGTGACGTCGTTGATCAGGGTGTAGCCGGCGATGGCCCGCCGGCAGTGATCCTCGGGAGCGTCACGGAGCTCGTCGGCCAGGACGACGGCGAGTTCGGCTTCCCAATCCATCGCAGCAGACGAGGCCGGTAGCAGGATGTCGTCGTGCGGGCCGACGGTGGCGGAGCTCATCTTGTAGAAGATGGTGGGATGTTCCGGGACGGGGCGTCCCATTTCTCGGATGTGCTGGCGATAGTTGTGGCCCACGCAGAAGATGCGCGTGGTTTCGTCGGCCGGGCTCAGCATCACCGGACCGGTGATGGTCTCGTCGCGGTTGAGAGCCGACGTGGCCGCGTGCCTCCAGTCACCGTTCCCGAAGAGATCAGCGAACCGTGTCGCTTCCAGGAGCGTTGCGCGGGGGTGGTCGCCGGTGTCGGTGATGACCGCGATCTGAGGGCCAGTGTCAGTCAGGACCCTGGCGAGTCTCATCGGGTGTCCTTTCGTGTCGCGGCCGGTCGGCGGCCAGGCAGGAGGTTGCCTCAAGATGGTTGAACAGCAGGTGCTCCGCAGAGTTCGGGAGGTCACCACGCGTCACGTAATAGATGGGGAGGATGAAGCCGTCGTCCAAGGGGATGATGACCGCGCCACTTCCGTGGTCGCCCAAGCGAGCGGGCACCAGACCAACGCCCTCGCCGAGTGCCACACGTGCGAGCACGCTCGGGAACGCCACCTCCTGCGCCGCGATGTGCAGCGCCCGCCCGGCGTCGTGGAAGCGTGCGATGAGCTTGTCGTGCAGTTCGCCGTGCAGATTTCTCGGCACGACGATGAAGGGCTCGTCAAAGAACTCCTCGATGCCGGCCGATTCACGCGATGCGAGCGGATGGTCGGCGGGGACGGCGACTCCGAGTCGCTGCGCACCGATCTGATGGCTGAGGTGCTCGTCCTTGTGTGAGGGCAGAGTGGTCAGCATCGCGTCCAGCACGCCGAGATCGAGCAACGGGCCGAGTTCGTCGGCGCTGCGGACGGTGGCCTCGAAGCGCACCTGAGGATGTTCCTGTTTGAATTTCCTCAGGACGGTGGGAAGGTCGCTGGCCAGGACAGCGGAGGACAGGCCGATGTGCAACGCTCCGGCATACCCTTGTGCCCACGCCTCCGCCTCCCCCTCGAGGCGATTGATCGAAGCCAGGACGGTGTGAGCGTGTGCCAGGATGGCCGCGCCGGCCGCCGTCAGCTCGACCAGGCCGCCCCCACGGGTGAAGAGCTTGACGCCGAAATGCGTCTCCAGCTTGGCGATGTGTTGCGACACGCCCGGCTGGGTAGCGTGCAGGGCCTCCGCCGCCCGTACGAAGCTCTTGTGCTCGGCGACGGCGAGCAGGGTCTGAAGAAGCCGGGCGTCGAACATGTGCTCATCCCTCTCTCCGGTGCGAGCCGTCGTCCTCTTGGGGCAGCCCGCATGGTCGGCTTGCCACGTCCGCGCCACAGTTTCCAGCGATCCGCGAAATCAACGGCGCTTCGGCCGCCGGGGCGAGGTCCACGCTGAAGTAGCGGCGCCCGGCGTAACCGAGCCCCCAGCGGTCCGGGGTGCGAACGATGTCTATGACGGTGCACACGAACATCTCGTGAGTGCCCATCACCGTGGAGTGGGAGACACGGCAGTCGAAGCTCGTGAGGCAGCCCATCAGTAAAGGGGCGCCGGTGGAACCGCGGCTCCAGGTAGCGCGGGCGAAGCGAGCAGGCATGGGGCCGCTGCCTTGCCCCGCGAATTCCGGAGCCAGCGCGAGTTGGTCGTAGGAGAGGGTGTTCACGGCCAGGACGCGGCTGCGGGCGATCATGCTGTGCGCGTAGCTACGGCGGTTCAGGCAGACCAGCAGGCTGGGGGGCGTGTCGCTGACAGCGCAGACCGCCGTGGCTGTGATGCCCGCGTCGTTGCCGTCGGCGACGGTGGTGACGACATGCACCGACGAGGCGACGAGGGCCATCGCTTCGCGAAACGCCATGCCTGCTGCTGTTTGGGGTGGCACCGGTGATGCCGTCAAGAGACTCTCCTGCTTCCTGTCCATGGTCATCGGTGCGGGACGGGCGCATTCCAGGGGTGAATTCGCCAGCCATGTTCGTCGTAGTCGTGCATGCACTGCTCGATGAGGTCGTCCAGTGACTCCATGACCCCGCTTCCATGAGCGGATCGCAGGCACTGCAGGCGTACTTCCTCGTGATTGCCGGCGTAATTGCGTTCATAGAGCTCGTGCCGCCCGGCGAACTCCGTACCGACGGCGTCCCACAGGAGCTTCATGACCTTGACACGTTCGCCGGCGGTGATGCCATGCGATCCACGGACGTAGCGGTCGAGGTACGGGCCGATGTTCGGGTCGAGCAGATCGACGCCGGACGACGGCAGGTAGACCAGCGCGGACGCGACGATCTTGTGGACGATCTCGCGCACGCGGGGGAAGGCATCAGGCGCGAACACCCGGTAGGCGAAGGCGGACTGCAGGTTCGGCAGCACGGTGCCGTTGACCCACGGCTGGGCGCCGTCCGCCATGGCGTCCGACAAAACCCAGAACGTGTTGCGCAGAGCCACTATCTCGCCCAGGAGCGCCTGATTCCCGCGGAAGGCGTCGCCTCCGGTGATTTTCAGCGCACGCGCGACGAGCCCGGTCATGAAGTCGAGCTTGACCGCGTACCTCGTGCAGCCCTGAAGGCAGAACCCTTGCATGAAACCGGACTCGCGATAAAAACGCTGGACCCGGTCCACGTCCCGGTAGACCAGGACGTTCTCCCACGGGACGAACACCTGATCCAGGACCAGGATGGAGTCGTTCTCATCGAAACGGCTGGACAGGGGATAGTCGAAGGGCGAACCGGCTGTGGTGGCGTTGAGCTCGTAGGACGTCCGGCAGATGAGGGTGCACCCGGGGGAGTCCATGGGGGCCATGAACATGACGGCCATGCTGGTGTCCTCGGCGTCGGATGATCCGCTCTGCCCGACGAAGGTGACCTGCGACAGGGCTGCCCCGGTGGCGACGACCTTCGCGCCCGAGACGATGATGCCTCCGTCCACCTCCTTGTCGATCCGGACGTACACATCTTTGACGGTCTCCGCGGACCTGCCGCGATCGACGGGTGGATTGACGATCGCATGGTTGATGAACGGCACCGCTTCCTGCGACCAGCGGTGCCAACGGCGCGCGTTCTCCGCGAAATCGCCGTAGAAATCGCTGTTCGGGCCCAGCATGTTCGTCAGCGCGGCCTTGAAGTCGGGAGTTCGGCCCATCCAGCCGTATGTCATCCGCGACCATGCGGCTATGGCGTCACGCTGAGCGCGCACGGCGGCAGCCGACTCGGCCGGCCGGAAGAAGCGATGGGTGTAACCGCCGTTCCCGGTGTCGGTGGGCGTGGTCAGAACGTGGCGGTGCTCATCGGTGTGCAGCGCGTCGTAGAGCCGGGCTATCGATCGTGCGGTGTTACGGAACGCTGGATGACTGGCCACATCGGTAACCCGTTCGCCGTTGAGGTAGATGGTTCGTCCATCACGAAGGGATGCCAGATACTCCTCTCCGGTGAACGGGCGGGATCTGTTGCCACGGTGGTCGTCTATGCCGGTCGGCACGGTTTCAGGAATCACGGACCGTCCTTTCAAGGGGGAAACGAATTGCCTCACGCAGTCCAGCGCAGCCGGTGATGTCGCCGCCGCGTACCAGGTCACCTGCTGCGGCCACCGCCTGAGAGAACTCCCAGTCCTCGCGCATCGGCCGGACGTGCGAGCGCACCAGCTCGCGCACCTTCTCCAACGGGGCCGATGAGCGCATGCCGGCGCGATGGTCCATGCCTTCGGTGGCGGCGAGCAATTCGATGGCGATGATGGAGCACGTGTTGGCGGCCATGTCGAGCAGCCTGCGTGCTCCGTGGGTGGCCATGGAGACGAAGTCCTCCTGGTTACCCGCGGTGGGAATGCTGTCGACCGACGCCGGATGAGCGCGCTGTTTGTTCTCGGAAGCCAGCGCGGCCGCAGCGATCTGCAGGCTCATGAACCCTGATGTCAACCCGCCGGCATCGGTGAGGAACGCGGGAAGCCCGCTCAACGAGTGATCGGTGAGGAAGGCGACGCGCCGCTCCGACATGGCACCGATCTCGGAAAGCACGATGGCCAGCATGTCGGCCGCAAAGGCCACCGGTTCGGCGTGAAAGTTGCCCGCGGACACGACCTCACCGGTCTCCGCGATCAGCAGCGGATTGTCCGTCACGCTGTTGGCCTCGATCCCCAACGTGGTGCGCGCTTGCTGAACCACGTCCAGACAGGCACCAAGAACCTGAGGCATGCAACGCACCGAATAGGGATCCTGAACCCGATTGCCGGCACTCGCCTGTCGATAGTCGCCGGATGAGAGCAACTGCCCGAGGAGGGACGCGACCCGGACCTGTCCCGGGTGCGGCCGCAAGCGCTGTACGGCGGGACTGAAGGGGGCGGTCGAGCTGAGGGACGCTTCCACCGACATCGCACCGGTGACGAGAGCGGCCGCCAGAGCATTTTCCGCCTCGAAAAGCCCCGCAAGCGCGAGCGCGGTCGAGACCTGAGTCCCGTTGAGGAGCGCCAGCCCTTCCTTCGGGCCGAGCACGAGCGGCTGAATACCCGCCCGCCGCATTGCCTCACCGCCAGGAAGTGTCTCTCCGTGAAGCCTGGCCGTCCCTCGTCCGATCATCACCGCGGCCATGTGCGCGAGAGGAGCGAGATCACCAGAGGCGCCGACTGATCCCTGACCCGGAATCACGGGAAGAACTCCACGTTCGCACATGTCGATCAACACGTCGGCCACGATCGGCCTGGTGCCGGACGCGCCCTGAGCCAGCGCCGCCAATTTCAGGCAAAGAATGAGCCGGACAACGGAATCCGGCAAGGGCTCGCCCACGCCCACGGTGTGCGACAGGACCAGGTTTTCCTGCAGCCGCTGGAGATCCGCCTTTTCTATCCGGCTGGTCGCCAGCCTTCCGAAGCCGGTGTTGACACCATAGATAGGCAGCTCCGTGTCGAGCAGCCGCAGTGCCAGGCCATGAGACCGTTCGACCGACTCGCGCGCCGCCTCGCTCAGACGCACCGTCACAGGGCCATGCGCCAGGTAGATCTCTCGCCATCCGGCAAGGCTGTTATCTCCGGGACTAGGGTCAGCATCATGTGGGATTCCTTCTCGCCCCTGCGCGGTGGTGACACAGTCAAGGGTTGCCTGACTGGTGCCATAAAGGCCAATAATGTTTACAGATGAATCCATCGCGGATTTTTATTTCCGCGTTGTGGGATGCTCAACCGACGGCAGGTCTTCCTGTGAGGCCGCCTTCGTATGAGTCTTTTTCAGCTGGGCCTCGATGAGGGCGCCCGGCGGCTTCTCCGGCTTCCGGGCGGGCAGGCATCCCGCTTGGCGGCGAACGAACGCACTCTGGCTCGACGGCACCCCCACCGCAGAGTTTGAACAACCCAGGCCCTGCGCGCGGATGGCGGAGTCGAAGAGATTCAGGACCGTCAGGTAGATATGCCGGCTGAACCGGTCCGCCGATGGGGCTGCTCAGTCCTTCACCGCAATCTCGGTAGGCGCAAGCTGAACCGCGCCCCGCCCGAGTCTGCCTGACCGACGTCGAGGGAACCGCAGTGAGCCAGAGCGATCTCGCGTGCGATGGTCAAACCCAGACCGGCTCCACCGTGAGTCCGGCTGCGTGCGCCATCGATGCGGGTGAACTGCTCGAAAATTCGTTCCCGCTGAGCTTCGGCCACACCTTCGCCGTCGTCAGTGACGACGAGTTCGACATGCGCGTCACCACGAATCACCTCGAGCTGGACGGTTGCGGACGCATGCCGCTGTGCGTTGTCCAGCAGAGTCTCCAGGACTCGAACGATCTGAGAGGGAACCGCTCGTACGAAGGCGTTCGGCGCCATCCGCAGCTGGATCGGAAGGTGATCGGATCGGCGAAGAACCTCTCGCCTGGTCAGATCGACCAGGTCCCATTCCTCGTACTCCGCCGCCGTGCTGGCCCGCAGACTGGCGAGCAGGAACAGATCGCTCACGATCGCTTCGAGGCGATCGACACTTTTCAACGCCCGATGGAGCGATCCGATCAAGTCGGTCTGTTCCGGATGCAGTAGCGCCTCCTCCAGCTCCACGCGCAACCCGGCCACAGGGGTGCGGAGCTCATGCGAGGCGTCGGCAACGAATTGGCGTTGGCTAGTGAGAACCGCCTGAGCCGCTGTTGCGGCGTGCTCGCCACCATAAGCGGAGTGAGATCGGGATCGATCAGGAGACACCATGTCGCTCCTCCAAACTCCAGCCCGCGAGCGTTCAGCGGTCTGGTGTCACCTCCAAGCCTGACGAAGCCGCTGAATAAAAGCCAATAATGTCTCGGCATGAGGTCATCACGCCGGCTTATGCGGCCTGGTCCGCTCCCGCTTGTAACGCCGGTCTGCCGCCGGTGATCGCTCCGCGTCCCCGCTGTTCCTTGCCGGTCTGACCGCTTCCCTCGGACGCGCTGCGGACCTCCGACATGCCGCAGGTGCACCATGACCTGCCGTCGTCGCACCTGTTCCAGTAGACAATCGTGCTCGTAACGCCGGAGGGGCGTCCACTCGCCACGGGCTTACCAGTCGACCTCGTCGGCAGGACCTAGTACCGCGCCCGGCCACTGCCGCAGCCGCTGCGGCAGCGCGAGATCCGTCTGTACCGGCGGGCCGGACAAGTGTCCGCCCCGCCGGTGGGCGCCTTCGTCGAGCTCTGCGCCAGGAAGCCCGCGGGCCGATGGCATCTTCCACGTGGGGCAGCATGTCCCGGCTCGTGCCGTCAGAAAGCTTGACTAGCTGTACTGCCCACAGAGGTTGAGTACGGACGACACGACATCGATGATCTTGTGAATGGGTGAGGGCCTTCGGTTTGGTGTGGATTGCGACATCTGCACACCAACCAGAAAGGCCCTCATGCCCCACCGTAACGCGCCGCTGACCGTGAACCGCCCCGAGTTTGATGGAGACCTTGGACGCCTGCGCCTGGCCCGCTGTGTTGTCGAGGACGGCTGGCCACTGCGTCGTGCCGCCGAACGCTTCCAGGTCGCCGTCACCACCGCACGGCGCTGGGCTGGCCGCTATCGGCAGTGCCCAGCGGCAGGCATGTCCGATCGCTCCTCACGCCCGCAGCACAGCCCGCGCCGCACCCCCACCCGCACCGAGCGACGCATCATCAAAGTGCGACTGCTGCGCCGATGGGGGCCGGCCCGCATCGCCTACCTCCTCGGCCTGCACCCCTCCACCGTGCACCGCGTGCTGACCCGCTACCGGCTCACCCGCCTGACCCATCTCGACCGCGCCACCGGCCGGACCATCCGCCGCTACGAACACCCCGCGCCCGGCGACCTGGTCCACGTCGACATCAAGAAACTGGGCAACATTCCCGACGGCGGCGGCCACAAGGCGCACGGCCGGCAGGCGGGCGGACGCAACAGTTCCGCCCACCGCGACCCGGACCGGCCCCGCACCCACCACGGCCGCCCCAACCTCGGCTACGGCTACCTGCACAACGCCATCGACGATCACTCCCGCCTGGCCTACACCGAGATCCTGCCCGACGAGACCAAGGAAAGCGCCACCGCGTTCTGGCAGCGCGCCCAGGCCTTCTTCACCGTCTACGGCATCACCGTGCGCCGGGTGCTCACCGACAACGGCAACTGCTACCGCTCTCGCCTCTGGCGCGAGACCCTGACCAAGGCGGGCATCACGCACAAGCGCACCCGCCCCTACCGGCCCCAGACCAACGGCAAGGCCGAACGTTACAACCGCACCCTGCTCGACGAGTGGGCCTACGCCCAGCCCTACACTTCAGAAGCCGAACGCCGCGCCGCCCTGCCGGCCTGGCTACACGCCTACAACCACCACCGCGGACACACCGCGCTGAACGGCCTGCCACCCGCCAGCCGCGTACCCAACCTCACGAGACAGAACAACTAGCCGGTGGTGCAGAGGGCGTGGTCGACCAGCGTCGTGAGTGCGTTGTTGGTGCGCCGTGAGGCCGCGAGGTCTGTGGGGGAGCGGGAGGTGACCTCGACCGCGACGCTGCGTCCGCCGTCCGGGACAACACCTACTCTGGTGCTGAAACCGGCCTCGTCACCACCGTGGCCCCAGTAGCCGCCACCGCAGCTCAGCGGCTGATACATGAGCCCGAGGCCATAGGCGGCGCCGGTGACTCCCATGTCCTGGAGCGCCTTGGCCGGGACGGTCTTCTTCATCTCGGCCAGCTGAGCGGGCGCGAGGAGCCTGCCGTTCAGCAGGGCGCGGAAGAACCGGTTGAGGTCGCCGGTGGTGCTGATCATCGCCCCGGCCGCGTCACCCATGGTCTGGTTGTGGGTGGTGACGTCCATCAGCGGGCCGTCCGGCGTGAATCGGGTGTAAGCCGTGGCGTGCGGGTTCGGCAGGTTCGGATCGGTGCCGGGGATTTCGGTGTGCCGCATGGACAGGGGGGTCAGGATGCGCCGTTCGATCTCCTCACCCCAGGTCCGCCCGGTCGCCTTGCGGATGATCATGCCGGCGAGGACGTAGTTGGTGTTGGAGTAGCCCCACTTCGCGCCTGGCTCGAAGGCTGGCTTGTTCTCCATCGCCAGCGCGACGAGCTGCTCGGGCCGCCAGGTCCGCAACCGCGCTTCTTGCCATTGTTCCACCGAGGTGGCCGGCCGCAGATATTCGGGGATGCCGCTGGTGTGCTGCAAGAGTTGCCGCACAGTGACCTTGCGCCCGTCGTTGCCGTTGCCGCGCACGACCCCGGGCAGCCACTTGTCCACGGTGTCGTCCAGCGACAGCTTGCCCTCGCCGACCAGTTGGAGCACCACCGTGGCGACGAAAGTTTTGGTGGTACTGCCGATCCGGAAGTAACCGTTCAGCGGCATGGCCTTCTTGGTCGTCAGGTCGGCGACTCCGCTCCGCGCGGGCAAACGGCCCGATCCCGTGTCCACCTCTCCGAGTACTCCCACCACCCCCGTGGCATGCACGGCTCGCACGTCGTCACGCAGCCGGTCCAAGGTCGCGCTGTCCACCTCCGGCTTGGCGGGACGTGCGGGCGCGGTCGGGGATGTCTGCTGGACTGGCTTCGGCGGCGTAGGCGACGGCGGTAGCGCCGCCGCGGACGCTGTCACGACGATGCCGGCAGCTGCTGCCGCCGTCGCGAGCCGTTCGACGCATCTGCGAAGTGATGAATTGCTTCTGTCGATGGACATGGAGTCCCTCCGGGAAGATCGATGGCTGATTGCCGGGAGGTACTCAACCGCAACGCCGGTTACACGGACGGAACAGCCGCCTTTACCGCGGTGTAACCCCTCGCTCGGGATACTCCGTGCTGTGCCGATCGCGAAGGATGTGGAATGAGAGTGCTGGTGGTGGAGGATCACCGGGAGCTGGCCGACACGCTGGCGGCTGGGCTACGTCGCGAAGGCATGGCGGTCGACGTGGCCTACGACGGCGTGCAGGCGTTGCGACGTACCTCCGTCTACCGGTACGAGGTCGTCGTCCTCGATCGTGACCTGCCGGCTCTGCATGGCGACGAGGTGTGCCGGACGCTGATGTCGGAACGGTATCCGGCTCGGGTGCTGATGCTCACCGCAGCGGCCACCATCGAGGACAGGGTCGGCGGATTGAGCTCGGGCGCCGACGACTACCTGCCCAAGCCTTTCGCCTTCGCCGAACTCGTGGCTCGCGTCCGTGCTCTCGCCAGGCGAGCGCAACCCGCCGTTCCGCCGATCCTGGTGCATGGCGAGCTTCGCCTCGACCCGGGACGCCGCCTGGCCACGCGCAACGGCCACAGGCTGGAGCTGAGCCCCAAGGAGTTCGCCGTCCTGGAGCTTCTCCTGGCCGCCCAAGGCCGGGTGATCTCGGCCGAGGAACTGCTGGAACGCGCGTGGGACGAGGCCGCCGACCCCTTCACCGCCACGGTCAAGGTAACCATCAGCCGCCTGCGCCGCAAACTCGGTGATCCTCCACTGGTCGAGACGGTCCCGCACGCCGGCTACCGGCTCTGACCGTGCGCACGCCATTCGGCACGCGGCCGACCACGCGGTGGACGGTACGGCTGCGACTGACGCTGCTCTATGGCGGGCTCGTCCTGGGGACGGGGGCGCTGCTGCTCGGCGTCACCTACGTACTCATGAATCACGTGTTGCCAGTCGTTCAGGTGAAACCGCCGGCCCGGCCCGACCTGCGGGGCGCCATCACGCCTCCGGCACTGCCGATTCCAGACCTGCAGAACAAGCCGGAACAGCAGCGGGCCGAGGACATGAGACAGTTCCTGACAGCGGCGGCGCTGGCGCTGGTCCTGATGACCTTCATGTCCGCCGGGCTCGGCTGGGCCGTCGCAGGGCGCGTGTTGCGCCCCCTGCGGATGATCATCAAGACCGCGCGGGGCATCACCGCGCGCAACCTGCACCAGCGCCTGGACGCCCGTGGACCTGATGACGAGATCAAGGACTTGGCGGACACCATCGACGGGCTGCTCGACCGCCTGCAGAGCGCGTTCGAAGCGCAACGGGCGTTCGTGGCGAACGCCTCTCACGAGCTGCGCACGCCGCTGACCTTCGAGCGTAGCCTGCTGGAGATCACGCTCGCGGACCCCGGCGCGAGTGCCCAGGACCTGAGGGCCGTCTGCGAACGGCTCCTGGCCGGCAACCAGAGCCAGGAACGGGTCATCGAGGCGCTCCTCACCCTCGCCCGCAGCCAACGAGGGCTGGATCAGCTCCACGACCTTGACGTGGCCAAGGCCGTCACAACCGCCCTGAACTCCGCCCGCGAGCAGGCGGCTGCACGCGGGCTACGACTGGAGACACAGCTGGACGTGGCCTGCACATCAGGCGATCCAACGCTCGTGGAGCGGTTGGCGGTCAACCTCCTGGACAATGCCGTGCGCCACAACACGTCGAGAGGAGGCTGGGTGAGAATCCGGACAGGCCTCGACGCCGGGCGGCCGACGCTGTGCGTGAGCAACAGCGGGCCGACCATCCCCGCCGATCAGGTCGATTCCCTGTTCGAACCGTTCCGCAGACTCGCCACGGTGCGGACCGGGCAGGAGGACGGGTCGGGGTTGGGACTGTCCATCGTGGCCGCCATCGCCGCCGCCCACAACGCCCGGCTCGACGCCCACGCCCTTCCCGAGGGCGGTCTACGGGTCCGGATCAGCTTCCAGCCGGCATGATACGGCTCCATCTCTCCCAAACCACAGTCGATAGGGTCTTGCCGCCGCCAGGTTTGGATGGGCCGACGTCTCCGCGTACGGCCTCCTGCCAGCCGATGACCTTCTTGCCGAGCCCGCGCACCAGCCGCACCACGCCCGAGACGAACCTGGCGCAGGCCGACCGGCTTCCGGAGGAGCAGCGCGGCAAGGTCGCGGGGCTGTCCGGCGTCGTCCAGCAACTCGCTTCCGTCAGCGGCACCCTGCTGGCAGGCGTCCTCGTCGGTGACAACCTGCTGTTGTTCCTGGTACCGGGCGCTGTGGGCGCGGTGGCCGTGACGCTGTTCGTCTGCCTCGTCCGCGAGCCCGACAACCGCCACCTGGCTGTGGAGACCGAGCCGTTCACTGCCCGCGACCTGATCCGCCCCTACCTGTTCAGCCCGCGCCGCGACCCCGATTTCGCCTGGAACTGGCTCGGCAAGTTCCTGTTCATGGCCGGGCTGGCCTTCAGCACCACCTTCACCGCGTTCTTCCTGGCCGACCGCCTGGACGTCAGCGTGGAGGAGGTGGCCTCCACGGTCGCCGTTCTGGGGGCCGGCGGCATCGTGGCCGCCGTGCTGGGGGCCATCGGCGGCGGTTTCCTGTCCGACAGGCTGCGCCGCCGCCGCGTCTTCGTCCTGCTGGGCGGCTGTGTCTTCGCCGCCGGCGCCGTCATCATGGCGCTGTCGCCCAGCGTGCCGTTGATCATGGCGGGTGCGATCCTCGGCAACTTCGGCATCGGCGTCTTCTCGGCCGTCGACCAGGCGCTCCTCCTGGACGTGCTGCCCGACCGTGACACCGACGCCGGCCGCTACGTCGGCATCTACGGCTTCTCCACCTCGATCGCGCAAGGCACCGCACCCCTCATCGCGCCCGCGGTCCTGGCCATCGGCGCCACCGCGACGGACAAGAACTACACCCTGCTCTACTTGGTCTCCGCCGCCTTCACCCTGGTTGCTGGCCTGGTAGTGCTCCTGAGGGTCAGATCCGTTCGCTGAACGAGAGGGGCACCTCCGGAGAGCCGCCCACGCGCCAGTCTCATGCTCTGCCTCAAGGAGATGATCTCCACCGATCTACTACAGCGAGGCTTTGAGATCTATAGCGTGAAGGCATGCCAGACGACTTGACCGCTGCTGATCTGCAGGAGTGGGTTACGGGGCTGGATGGGCTGTTCGGCCGGGTGGCGGGCCGGTTCGGGCGTGTGGAGCTGCGTCGGCAGGCACGGGCCTACCTGCTGGGTCTCCTGGCGCCGATCGAGCGCAAGAACGGCTGGCAGCTGGCCGAAGCGGCCCGGGACACAACACCGGATCGTATGCAGTGCCTGCTCAACAGCGCTCGCTGGAACCGCGCCAGGTGCGCGTCGACCTCCTCGCTGAGCGGGCATCCGTTCATCCGAAAAACTCGTTGACGGACGCCGACAGAGGGGAGGACCGTGGAATCGGCGACAGGTCCAGGAGAATTGACATGTTCATTTCGAAATCACGGCTGGCGACTCCTCAAACTCGGCCTGCGCCTGCTGCGGAAGAGAAGCCCGTGGAGACCCAACTGTCGCAGAGTCCCCATGCTAAGAGCGTCAAGCCCTTGGAGCACCGCAAGCAATCATGTAAGCCCGCCGCGGAGAGCGCCGACGAAACGGTGGACACGCGCTCCCCAAGCCATGCCGACCAGATCAAGGCGGCCTTCCTGCCTAAGCATGCGCCCGCCCCGAGAGTAAAGCCCAGGGAACCAGAGAAGGCCGCCTGCGAGGCCGTATCTTCCAAGAAGCCGGACCACGACATCAAACCCTTTGCGCGCCACGACCATTCACCCCCTCCGCACGAGAAATACCTAGAGGCGGGCGAATCGCAGTCCGAGCCCTCCGACCCAGCCCATGAGGCGCCGGCAGCCGAATCTGCACCTGCGAAGGCCGTATCGCAACCGGATCAAAGGCCAGCCGCGCGACCATCGGCTCGCAGCTCCGCCAACGAGGCGAAGACCGCGGACGACATGGCCGACACGCCCTTCCCAAGCTTCGCCGACCGGATCGCGGCGCTGGAGAAAGCGGCGGAGAGCCCAGCACCCGAGAAGGTCCCCAAGCTTCTCCGCGAGGCCGAAAGGCTGACGGACGACATCTGGCGGCAGGGCGAATTCGCCTGGTCGGAGCCGGACACGCTGGCGGAACTGCTGCACAGGGTGCAGGAGGTGCGCAAGGGATTGGAGATCCCGGCCACGGCCTCGGACGGGCGGGCGACCGAATTGACCGCGGGGGCGACATCCCCGACCGGCATGACGGTGGAACGAGCGCGGCAGCCGGGAAAAGTGGAGATTTCCCACTCGGCGGCGGTCGTGGTGGGCGATAACAACCGGCAGACCAACGACCACCACGTCCAGGCAGCTCAGCTAAAGGTCTCCCTGGACAAGCTTCTCGTCGAAACACCGGCTCAGCGGCGGGCGTTGGCCAACCTCATCAAGAACCCCGACAGCCCTTCGGCCGCCCATGCCGTATGCAAGCTGCTGCCAGCACCACTTGAGCAGGGCAAGGTGATCACACTCAAACCTGGCCCGAAACCCGCCACGCTGTCGGGACACGTGGGCGAGCGGGGCGAGGTCGTCGTACGCAAGTCCAAGGGCGTAGTGCTGGGACACGGCACCGTGCAGCGCAACCACTTCCACTACCGGATCGAACAGCCCGAGGCCCTGATCGCGCATGCCCTGCGCGAGAAGAAGATGCTCGTATGCGAGCTCGCGTCGGTCCTGGAACTCCCCCGAGGCGACGCCGCGCGGCGCAAGGTAGAGAAGAAGCTGGAACGCTTCTCCGGCGAATCACTGCGGCAGATCCACTTCGTCGATCTCCACGGGGGCCGCGGCCGGGTCCACGCCGTCTCACACGGTCATGGCGTCATGCTCGGATCGGGAAATATCCGCAAGGACAAGGTTCACCTCCCCAGGTCTCCGCGCGTGACCCTGCGGTGGTGATCAGAACGTGCCCAGGAGGGCGGTCACCAGGTCGTCGACCAGGCCAAGGTCGGGGCACGGCAGGATCTCCTCCTCGTGACGCAACCTGAGAAGGCACGTGTAGGTCCCATCGCGCAACACACCGACCGCCAAGTGCGCCTTCCGGCTCTGGCCCCGCCCATCCGCGAGCACGGCCTCGACCACGAGAACGCAGCCGCGTACGGTGTCCGGCCAGGTCACTTCCGCGAGCACGTCCCCGATGTCGCCCGGCCGAAGCGGGTCAAGCGGGACGACCACCAACTCGTCCGGCCGCAGCGGCGGCATCGGGTCGAGGGGATAGACGGTGTCGACGTAGGTTCGGGGATCGGTCAGGGCGTACATCCGGCGGGAGCGATCCCACTTCTGGCCAGCCGCGTCCTGCGCGGCGGCGATGACCGCGACGCTCAGGGGGTCCAAGTCGGTCACACCAGACATGCTCGCCACCGCCGCGCCGTTAGGAACACCGCCCGCAGTCAGGGGAACGTGTTCGTCTGAATGTTCCCCTCACCGATCTGCACGCCCTTGGAGTCCTGGACCGTCACTTGGTACTTGCCGACCTGCCCGGGGTCAGTGAGGCCCAGCAGGCGCTGGGCCAGCCGCGCGATCTCCGCGTCCTCACCGGCCTCAACGGCCCGCAGCGCCTCCACCAGACGTACGCCGCCCGTCTCCGGGTCCCGCTCGTGCTCCTCCAGTGCTTCGTCTCCGTCGGGCCCCGCGATCAAACGGCGGCGCACGCTGGCGCGCAATCCAGCGTAGGCATCCTGAACAGCGGCGGAGGCCGTCGCTGTGACTCCAGCTGACATGCCCGCCGTCAGCGCGGCCACGATCAACTCCACGGCGATCACTGTTTGCTCCCGTCGAGAGGGTGCTTCCACCCAATCACCGAAGGCGACCTTTCGCTACGGCCGGAACGCGTGATCGGGCGGAGATGTTCGCCGCCTTCTCCTCGGATGCCGATCCCCTCGTGCACCGGGCCGCGATTCCGGGACTGGCGCTGCTCCTCGATGACGCGGACTAGGCTGCGGCGCCGCTGCGCGAGCGGCTGGTGCTGAGCCAGGAATCGCTGCGCGGCTACGAGTCCTGCAAGCGGCGGCGATGCTGCGGTGGCGCCTGCCGACGTCGCGCAAGACCCCGCTGGTGTGGCTGGCCACGCTGGTAGCGATCCGGCCGTGGATTCCGGAACAGGCTTGTGGCCGTGGTGCAGAGGGCTTGCCGCGTCCCCAATCGCCTTGGTGAGGTGAAGGGCCGCGTTCGATGCCGGGCAATAGCAAAGGTTCCAACAAAGCCTCAATCAAGGCTGTGAGCAGCAGTTTGTTCGGGACATAATCAGGTCCATCCAGCCTTTGGCAATGTCCGTTGGGTGTGGCTCTTCCGTATTGGCTGATTCGATCAGGCGCTGAGGGTGCATTCGTCCTGATGGCGATGGTGGTGGACGCGCTGGTTCTCGCGGTCGACGTGGAAGGTCCAGTACTCATCGAGGTCGTTGTTGGCGATCAGGGCGCGGAGCTTCAAGATGGCCTCGGCTCCGGCCAGTCCCCAGCGGGCGCCGGTGATGTCGGGGGCTCGCCCAAGGCCAGGTAGTTAAGGTTTCTGAGCTGCTGGCAAGAGCGCCGGGGGTCGGCCCGGCGGTGTAGACGCCTGGCCCGATTTTGCGGATGAGTTGGCTGGCGGCCCAGCGCGAGAGTTGTCGATACATGGTGTTCAGGGTGACCTCGCCGAGGTGTTGGGCGATGTCACGGGCCTTCGAGGGGCGGTTGGGATCTTGGTGAAGGAGGGCCAGGACCTGTTGTTGTCTGCGGCGGTCGGTGGGGGTCATGGGTCGCTCGTCCCGGGAGCGGCGGGCAGTGTGGGCGGGGGTGGCAGGAGACTGATGTCGAGGTCGGTGATGGTGCGGCTGTGGTCGGGCCGGCCGTCGTTGAGCCGTTCGTTGTAGCGGGAGGGTGGGTGATTTGACCTTGCGGGTGCTGACGCGCGGGCGGCGGGATGGCAGCAGCGCCGCTAGGACACGGCGTCCGATGGTTGCGACCAAGCAGTGGCCATGCCGGGGTTGTCGCCCGGCTGAAGGATCAGGTCGAGGGCGGTATGCAGGGCGATGGAGAAGTTGCAGCGGTCGGGATGGGTGCCGGGCCGGGACTCGGCGGCGTCGACCATCACGGTGCGCAGCAGTTGATAGAGCGTGAGCACCGGCCACATCTCCTGCTCCAGTCCGGCGGGGTCGCCCGAGCGCAGGATTCGTCCTTGCATGATGGTGTGGCGGAGGGCGTAGTAGGCGGACTCGTGTTCCCAGCGCTGGTGGTAGAGCCTGACCAGGGCGGCGGCGGGGTAGCGGCGGGCATCGGTCAAGGTGGTGACCAGGCGGTAGGTGCCGCTGAAGGTGGTGCCGTCGGCGCAGGTCACCGTGATGCGGGCCTCGGTAACGCGATCTGCAAGCTGCCGATCATCGACAGATAGGAGCCGTCGGTAAGGGTGGCCAGGATGGGGCTGCGCCGGTTGCTGCGCAGCCGGCTGAGCACCTGGGCGCCGGTGGCGCTGACCTGGGCGAGGAAAGCGGTGCCGTCGAAGCCCTTGTCCTATAACACCAGCATGTCCGATGTCAGCAGGTGCAGCAGGCGCCGGGCATAGCTGCTCTCGCCCTCGCTGGTGAGGCCGAAAACCGCGCCGATCAGGGCCCGCGTTCCGGTCTCCACCAGCGTCATCAGTTCCAGCAGCGGGTAGCCGCCGTGACCGGGGCTGCCCAGCCAGGCCCGGTCACGGACGGTGTCGGGGGTCTTGAGTGAGCTGCAGCCGTCGAAGGAGACGATGCGGTAGGTCCCGAACCGTACTCCGGGCGTCGCGGGCTGGGCCAGCGGTCCGCTCAGCACCTCGAACAGGCGCCGCATCGGCGCGCAACCGACTCTGCGGCGCAGGTCACGCAGCGCTTTGGTGGTGGGCGTCACGACCGGCAGGGCGCTCAGCGAGGCCGTCAGCTTCTGCCAGACCAGCAGGTAGCCGACCTCGGGGAACAGGCACATCGCCAGCAGGAAGTAGACCCCGACACGCGAGGGCAGCGCGCGCAGACGGCGCTGCATGCTGCGGGTTTCCTCAAGGACTGCATCGACGAGCTCGAACGGTACGAGCGCGGCCAGCTCCCCGAAATGCCCGGGAGCGAACAATCTCCCGGCTGCTGAGCGGGGCCAAGAGCTCGTCTCGACAGCGCGGAGAACAGCAAAGCTGGCATACTCGGCACGCAACGGAGATCCAGTTCTTCGACGGCTGGTTGTGGAAGATCACCGTTCTACTGGATCTCCGCTCCCACGTCCTGAGAACTCGCGTGCTTGACAGCACCACGACGACCTTAACTTTCTGGCCTTGGGACAGGGCCCGATCGTCCCTCTGCCGCGCAATTGCCGCGCCAACAGGCTCGACCCGCTGCACCTGTTGGCGCGGCACATGAATATCGGTATCTTCTGTCGCTTCGCCCCGAACGAATGGCTTGTTGATGACACATTCGCAGCGGCCGGATCCACCCCGACTGACAGTCGTCGGTTCCGCCGGTACCTCCAACGGCTCACAACAGAGGTGGGCGGTGCTGACAGATGGCACGGCGTCGCTCACCATCGGTGGCGCGATGGCTGGTGGCTTCGGGGTGGAGGCCACGAAGTCCTTCCTCACGAACGAAGTGGAGGGGCGTTGGTGGTTCGTCCTGGCCTTCGCCGCAGGGCTGGCGTTTGTTGCCCTGGGGCTGCGGCTTAGAGGCTGGTCGCGCCGTCAGATGAGGGTCGGAATCGTGGTGACCGCGATGGACGCTCGTCGTGGTCTGGCTCGCGCCCAGCAGCTAGACCAGCAAGCGGAAACGTTCAGCCGGAACACGTGCACCGTGACCCTGAAGACGAACATCGACTTGCCTGGCGACGGTGTGTGGGATCGGCGTCAGATTGATGCTCTCGCCGATGAGACACTGGCCGCCGCGACGATGGCGGAACGCCTGACGCCCGATGCCGTCCAGATCAACCTGATCCCGACCATGCCGCTCCACGTCGCGTTCTGGTTCGGCGCCAGGCTGGGGTACACCCACGCCCGCGAGATCGTGGTCCACGCGATCCGGCAGGCTGACGGGGCTCCGGCGTACTTCCCGGCAACGTCGTTGCGCACCATCGACTCCGCTAGGGAGCCGCTAACGATTGAACGGCTGGACGCCCTCGACGACGGCGACCCGACCAAGGTCGCCCTCGCGCTAGATCTGCAAGGCCGAGGCGACCAGTTCTTCGATCAAGTGATGGCGACATGCCGGCAGCAAGGCATCGGCTATCTGCTTCGGCTCCGCAGCACATCCCCAAAGCTGACTGAGGACAGAGAGACCTTTACCGGCGTGGTGGAGCAGACCTGTCGCGCCTGGCGGGAGGCGCCACTGCCGGCGGGAGCTCGAACGGGCCAGCACGCCATCTTCCTCAGCGGGCCCGTCGCCATCGCGGTAGTGCTCGGCGCGCGGCTCGCGTCGCCCGAACATGGCCGGTGGACCGCCTTTACCTTTGATGCGGCCAGCAACTCCTACGAGCCCTTCCCTCCGCCGATCGCCGTCTGATGCCGAGGACATGAGGGACTTCGGCAGCGCATGGCGAGCGCGGTAGGAAACTGTCGGTCCGTGTGGTTACGCTGCTCGCCATAACGCCGCCGGAAGGCCGCGTGCCGGCCACCGCTCGTCTCTGACCGAAGTTGGCCTGGGCCAGGCGTTTCACGCGTATCTGCAGAGAAAGGAATCTCGATGAGCCTTGCCGCGGCGTTTGATGCGTTCCAGAAACAGGTTGACGCAGAAGCCGAGCAGGTCAAGGAAGCGCGCGAACGGCGCGAAACCTTCAAGAGCGCCCTGGGCGCCGAATCCGACGTCATCGACGTCTGGGGCTCGGGCTCCTTGCGGCGTAGCACGCATATCGGTCCCAAGATCCACGATCTGGATCTGGTGGTCGTCTTCGACTCGAACGAACACCCTGAGTGGGGTAAGCCCGGAGACTCGGCCAAGGAGGCCCTCGACACGCTTGGCGGCAAGGTCAATAGGCTGCTCGGCATCACCAACGGCACCATTGAGAAGCTGGTCCGCATCGCCGCCCCGCGCAATCACGCAGTCAAGTGCTTCATCGACAGTCCCGGCGATGACGACGGGTTCACGGTCGATGCGATGCCCGCGCTCAAGCACAACGGCGCCCTGCTCATCCCGGAGAAGAAGTCCTCCGACTGGGTCCCGGCCGACCCTCAGTTCCTGGTCGAGAAGGTCAAGCAGCGCAACGCGGACTGGGACTACTTCCTGCGCATGGTGCGGGTCCTGAAGGCGTGGCGCCATCGGGCCGAGGTGGAAGGTACGGTCAAGTCGCTGGTGATGGAGGTTCTTGCCCTGCACCACTTGCCCGGCGGGTTGTCCCGTCCCCAAGCACTCAAGAGCTTTTTCACAGCGGCGGCCATTGCGGTCGGAAACGGGCCGGTCATGGATCCCGCCGGCTTGTGCGGTGAGATTCAGCCTGACCTGGATCGGGTCGCCCTGCGAGACTCGCTGCTAAACGCCGCGGACCTGGCCGACCAGGCGTGCGACGCGGCCGAGGAAGGCCACACCGATGACGCCAAGAAGTTGTGGCGCGAGGTGTTCGGAGACGACTTTCCGGCTCCGCAGGGCACGCCGAAGACCAGTCCTGCTCTGATCGTCCCGACGGTGATGCCACGACCGATCAAGGACGCCCCGCAGGGCTGACCGGACCGTGACCACTTCACGTGCCAGGACGCCGATCAACTGGTGGGTGGCGGAGCCCGCCCGGTTCGCCAGAGACCGGGCGGAAGTCGCCGCTCGATTCCCGGCACTGACCTGGACATCGGACGGCGCTGGAGGCTGGGAAGGACGGCTTCCAATGTGGCCTTTGGATCGACCGGAGCCACCCGGCCTGGCTGCCCTTCTCGGTGGCACAGGCATGGAAGTGGTGATCGCCTACGGGCAGGCGTACCCGATGGTGCCGCCGCGGATCTATCCCGTCGACCCGCGACCGGAACCTGTTGAGTGCACCCAGCACCGGTGGCATGTCAACGGCGATGGCAGCCTATGCCAATTCCAGACGGACACCGCCTGGGATCCTCGCGACTCGATCTGCGACCTCATCATGAAGGCGGCGGCCTGGCACGTTGAGTACGCCTTGATGAAAGCGGGGGTCTTGGACCAGATGTCGTTGCACGGGATCGTGAGCAACCCAGCCGTGGACCATCTCATCATCACCGCAAGCGAGAACGCCTACAGCGGTCGTGACGCCGTGGTGCCGAAGATCGCGGGAAGTGCAGGATGATCGACACGCTATTTCTGCTGCCTCGCGACGGACTCCGCTACCTCATCGCCACTGACGCCGGCACGTCCGGGACCATCAAGTTCAGACGCTCCGATTCCGACGGGCTCGTCCTGATCAGCTACCTCAGGAACTCAACAGCCGGGTTTCAGTTGCAGCTCGATCCCAGGAGTCACCCCTTGAACACCGGCCTCCCCGGCGGGGACGGGTTCTGGTTTCGCGTACCGGCGGAACTTCACGGACTGTGGTACGAGATCACCAGGCGGGGTGAACACGTGGGCGTCTCGTTCGACGCGTTCGCCGCGCGACTTCCCAAGCAGCTTATGGATCCCGGCGCCCTCGGGTACTTTGCGCTCACCTACGCGCCGGACGCCGACAAACCACCCTACGACGAAGCCCCTGTTCCCCGGCTCGCCGCATGGCGGGTGACACGAAAGGCGGTGTTCGGCGCCTCGGTGGCGGTAGAGCCGGAGCCCATCGGCATCACGCAACTGGAGCCGTACTGGCCCGTCACCGACCTTGCGTCCGTCACTGTCATGGTGGTCGGCGTCGGCAGCATCGGCGGGGCAGCAGCTACCGCACTCGCAGGCTACGGACTTGGACGGCTCCTGCTGGTTGATCCCGACCGACTGCTGTGGCACAACCTCATCCGCCACGTACTGCCCCGCCGCTACATCGGGAAATTCAAGGTCGACGCTCTCCGCGACTATCTGGCTGACCGACACGGGGACACCGAGATCGCCGCATTCCGGTACGACGTCGTCAACGACGCCGATCTCATCCGTGCGCTCCTGCAGGAAACTAGCATCATCCTCTGCTGTACCGACGGCGTTGCGCCACGACGCGCCAGCAGCCACCTCGCCCGCCGCGCCGGCAAACCCGCGATCCTGGCCTGCGTCCTGGCCGACGGAGGAATCGGCGAAGTGATCCGTCTACGCCCGTGGCCCGACCACGGCTGCCTCCTGTGCCGGCGCCAGGCACTCACCAACGAGGGCACCCTTGACCCCGAACCAGCGCTCGAGGCCGGCTACGGCACAGGAACACTGCACCATCCCATGACCGCCGTCGGCTCTGACCTCTTCCTCATTGGAAATCTCGCCGCCAAGATCACCGTTTCGACCGCCTTGGAAGCCGCAGGCCACTTCGCTCACCGTCTGCCGAGCGAACACCTCACCGTCGGCTTGCAGGCGTGCCGGGGCTGGACTGGCCCCTTCGATCTCGGTTACACCGGCAACGTTCGATGGGCACCGGCCACGCCACCCCGCGCCGACTGTCCGACCTGTGGCCAGCCGTGACCACGCCCTTCCCGAAGGAAATCATCCTCTCCGCGCCCGCCATGTCCGACATCATGGATGAAGCTCAAGTTTCCAGCGACGGCCTCGAGACCGGCGGCATCCTGCTGGGTGCGGCGCAGCCGGATGCGGTCGTTGTCAACCATGCCGGAGGCCTCGGCCCAAGGGCTATCCGACAGCCTGACTTCTTTCAACGTGACCTTCCGCACGCACAGTCCTTCGCAGACCGAGCCTTCACCCTCGATCACAGCATCTGGATTGGCGAGTGACACACCACCTGAGCGCGCCGCCAAGGCCGAGCGCCAGAGACCTCGCCACCTATCAGACGCTGCTCAACGATCCCGAACTCGCCTTCGCCTACTTCGTCGCGATCATCCTGGCCGGCCCTGCAAACACCTGGCGCGCTCCTGTCTTGACGGCGTGGATCATCGCACCTCCTCACGGACACGCTGCCCTTGCCCGCATTGTGCCGAGAGACAGCTGATCATCTCACCGGCGATGACTGGACAGCGTTGCCATCGGCCAAGCTGAAATCCAGTTACCATGTGCGGGCGAACGCCACTGCTCCCTTGCCGATATTTCAGCGGTCAGGTGAGCTGGCTTACCTGGCCTAACTCGGTTGCTGTTTATCGTTCGTTGGCTGGGCATCATGATCCGACCTGGCGGCTGGCTCAGGGTGGCGAGGCTGTTCAGGGCTGTCCTGCTTGGACAGCAAGGCCTGTGCCACCGCGGCGGCAGTGACGGCTTCTTCGCGCTGCCGCTGAGCGCTCTTCAGCGCGCTGGCGAGGTCGGCAAGTTCGCCACGCAGCTGATCGGCCTCACCGGCGGCGTCGGCCCGGGCTTGGGCGGCGGCCTCGCGGGCCTGCTCGGCCACGGCGGCCGCTGTGACGGCCTGTTCGCGCCGGTGCTGTTCGGCGGCCAGCGCCCGGCGCAGCCGGTCGGCCTCCTCGGCGTGCGCCCCGGCCATGCCGCGTGCCTGGTCGCGTTCCTGCTCGGCTTGCCGGGTCCGGGCTTCCTGATCCTTCAGCCGGCGACGGAGGTCGGCTAGCTCGTCCTGCTGCTCACTGGCCTGCTGTTCCAGCTCGGCGATGCGGGCGGTCGCGGTGGCGTGCAGTTCGGTGAGCTCGGTGGTTCGCCGGCGGGCGGTGTCCCGGTCGTGCTCGGCCTGGCGCTGCCGGTCGGCGGCTTCGATGGCACGCTGCTCGGCTTGGGCGCGGGCGGTCTGGTGCTCGCCGACCTGCCGCCAGGCGTCCTGCTCACGTTCTTCGGCGCGGTCGCGGGCGGTCTCGGCCTGGGCGCGGGCCTGTTCGGCGGCGGCGATCCGGGTGGCGGCGGTGCTGGCCGCGGTCATGGCGCGTTGCTCGGCCGCCGCGGCGGCGGCGCGGGCTTCCTCGGCGGCCTGCTCGGCGGCCTCCACCTGGGCCAGCGCGCCGCTGCTCAGCTCGGCCAGTTGGTTGCGCAGCGCCTCCTGGGCGGCCTGCCACTGCTCGCCGGCCGCCAGTAACGGCGCGATCAGGTCTCCGGCTCGTAGCAGCGCGTTGGCCACGGGGGTGGCGTGCGCGGTGGTACGCGCGCGGTAAGCGGCCGCCCGGCAGGCGTCGCTGCAGTACTTGGCGCGGCTGCTGCGCCCGGGCAGCGCCTTGACGCAGCCGGGTCCGGCACACCGCAGTTCCTCCGTCGTTCCGATCGTCCCGCTCTCAGCCTTGTCGTTACCTTCGGCCGGTACGACCGCCCCCACAGTTCCTTGATCGTTCGCCACAGGCAGCAGCGTAGCGTTCGCAGCGTTCGAACGCAGCAGTTTCGTGCGTTCGCAAACGCTCGCGCCGAGCGATCTAACCCGTGATAACCTTCCTTATCGCGGGTCAGAAACAAGGTGTCGGATCGGTGCCGGACGAGGGCCGAAACGGGCGACAGCGGGCGAGAACGGGGCGGGGAGACGGGCGTGCACGACGAGCAGGAGGCATTGCCGGCCGCGGCGGCGGGGGAGCGGCCACCGATTTATCCGCTGCCAGAAAATACGGCCCACGAAGCCGGGCATACCGCCGCGGACTACACGCTCAGCACGCGCACCCAGCAGCGCATCGCCGACGGCGTGCCGGCCAACACCCGCCGCGCCTACACCCGCCAATGGGCGCTGTTCACCGGCTGGTGCGCCACCCACGGCCGCATCGCGCTGCCCGCCACCGCCCACACGCTGGCCGAATACACCTCCCAGCTGTGCGAGGCGGGCCAGGCGCCGGCCAGCATCGAACAGGCCGTCGCCGCCGTGCGCACCATGCACCGCCTGGCCGGCCACCCCGGACACCCCGCCACCGAAGCCGCCCGCCTGGCCCTGCGCGCCTACAAACGCGCTCGCGCCGAAACCGGCGGCCGCGGCCAGCGCGAAGCCCCGCCCATCACCATCGACGCGCTGCGCGCCATGGTGGCCGCCTGCGACCTCGACACGCCGATCGGGCGGCGCGACCGGCTGCTGCTCGTGCTCGGCCTGGCCCTGATGGGCCGCCGCAGCGAACTCGTCGCCCTGCAGCGCGAGGACGTACGGGAAGTGGCCGACGGCCTCGAGGTCACCATCCGCACCAGCAAGACCGACAAGGACTCCGCCGGCGAAACCGTCGCCATCCCGCGCGGCAGCCACCCGCTCACCGACCCCGTCGCCGCCTGGCGCGACTGGCTGCACGTCCTCGACCAGGCCGGACACACCACCGGACGGCTACTGCGCCGCATCAACCGGCACGGCACCCTCGGCCCCTCCCTCGGCGCCGACGCCGTCAACACCATCGTCCGCGACCTCGCCATCCGCGCCGGCGTACCCTCCGCCGACACCGTCACCGCGCACAGCCTGCGCGCCGGCGGCGCCACCGTCGCCTACGCCGCCGGCGTCCCCGTCGCCGTCATCGCCAAACACGGCCGCTGGGCCCCCGCCTCACCCGTCGTGCTGCGCTACATCAGAGCCGTCGACCGCTGGCGCGACAACGCCATGCGCAACGTGGGGCTCTGAGCGGCCTGTAGGTTCTCAAAATCTGAGGCTTTCCAACCTGATCGCGCCGGTGAGAAGAGGCTTCTCGGTAGGCAGCAGTCGACCAAGATCCGATGCCTCTACTGGAGAGCCTCGGCTGTGCTGCTGCCCGCACCGCGCCACCACGATCGTGCCGGCCGTCCTCGTCCTGCAGCTCATCGAAGGAGGCCGCGACTCAGAATGAAAAGCGCTCGATTTTTCAGGGTCGGTGTCCGGGCAGTTTCCGCGCACCTGGGAGGACCGGCCGATATGACGGAGACGATGGTTTCCGGAACTCTGCGTTGATCTTGTGCGTATAACTGCGCGTCGAGTACCGTCACAGCGTGCAAACGGTTTCCGCCGACGTGAACCGCCCGTAGTAAGAACGCCTTGCCGAGACCGCGTCGGCCGCCCGTCCGGGCGCGACCGGTGACCGTGCAGTTCCTCCACTCGTCACGCTGTTCCGCCCTGCCCGAGAAGAATCGAAGTGGATCGTGGCATTGTCAGACCTCCGCGCCCGGAACGCGAAAAGAAAAGCCTCACGACTGCTGGCCGCGACTCTCGCCGGCATCGTCTGCGTGAGCATCAGCGCGACCCCCGCGTCCGCACACTGGAACGGGACGGGCCAGCTCATCGCCCGCATCGGCATCTACCCCTACAACTACAACGACACGTGGCAGAAGCCGATGAACAAGGCGCTGGCCAACTGGAATGCCACGTCCTCCCCCGCCGACATCTACAAGAACCGGAACTCCGGCTCGACGATCACCGTGAAGTCGTACCGGAACACCTGGTACGGGCACTACACCCGATGCGGCGACAGCTGCCTCTACATCAAGCTGAACAGCCGCACCATCAACCGGGACGCGAGCAATTTCTCCAACTACGTGACCGGCGTCTTCGTGCACGAATTGGGGCACGCGCTCAATCTCGCGCACAACAGCACCACCTCCATCATGAACAGCAGCAGAAATCGCGACACAATGACCAAACCGCAGTCGCATGACGTCTCGGACGTCAACGCCTATTACTGACCGGCCCCGCCCGACGACATTCACGAGGAGAACGGGAGTCGAAGTCGATGAAGGCTCGAATGTGGCGGCTCGGGGTGTCCGCCCTGGCTGTGCTGTTGCTGTCCGCCTGCGCGGCGGAGGAGAAAAACGTCATCTACGCGGCCGACTATCCGGCCTACGACAGCGTCGACGCGCTGTTTGCCGGGGCGAAGCTGGTGATCGAGGGCCGGTTGACCGGGGCCAAGCGGGTCATGACGGAGGTCGAACCGGCGGACGACGGCACCGAGACCGATCCGCAGCTGAATCCGAACGCCGGGGCCACGCCCGACGCGGAGGCCCCGCCCGCCGCGCCGCCCACGGTCATGACGGTCAGTTCCGTCGAGGTGGTCAAGGTGCGCAAGGGGCTGGCCCGGGTCGGCCAGGTCATCCAGGTGAAGGAGCTCGGCGGCACGCTGGACGGCGTGACGTACGAGGAGGCGGACGCGACGCCGTTGAAGACGGGCGTCACGTACATGCTGTTCCTGGAGACCTATCCCGACTCGCCGGCCTCGCTCCTCAACCCGGAGCAGGCGAAGTACGTCGTCACCTCGGCAGGCACGTATTCGGCGATGCCGGACAACCCAGTCCACCTTGAGGACGCCGACGTCGAGCGGTTGTCGATCAAGGAGTGAGACCGTGGGACCGTCCCCGGTCCCTGGAACGGGACGGCATCAGAGCCTGGGGGCGGTCAGGTCGTAGACGCGGCGGGCGTTCCCCGCGCCCACCATGGCCGCCACCCGCGCCGCCTGGCCCGCCGACCATTCCCCGTCGGCCACGAACTCGCCCAGGACCCGCACCAGCGCCCGGCGCCACGGCGTCGCGCCGAGATGGTGCAGCTCGGCCGGAGCCCACGCGTCCGAGAAGAACAGCAGTTTGGCGAACGGCACCACCTCCGGGCTCTGCGCCGCCAGGGCTGCGGCACGGGCGCCGGTGTAGGTGACGGCGAGGCCCACGTCGAGATGGCCGGCCGGGTACACATGGACGACGTGGCCGGCGTGGCGGACGTATGGACAGCAGTGAAGCGGCATGATCGGCACTCCGGTCGGCTCGGCTCGTTCGACGAACCCGCTCGCGGGCCGAGGGCGGCCCGCTCCGGGCCGCGTCGTACGTCGCCGGCGCGAAGCCGAGCACCCGGCAGATCGGCTCGACGCCGAACCTTTGGGGCGCCGCCTCGCGGATCGGCTCGATCGCCCGGCGGGTGGCCTGCAGCTTGGTCTCCAGCTCGGCGATGCGCCGTCTGGCGGCGGCCGGCTCGGCCTTCTCGCCACTGGTCAGATCCGGCTCCAGGCCGCGACCGATGCGGTCCTGGCGACGCCAGGTGTAGATCGTCTGCCTGCTGATGCCCAGGTCATGCGCCAGCTCGGTGGCCGTGCGGCCCACTTCGAGCAGGTCCAGTACCTTGCGCCGGAACTCCGGCGGGCAGCTTCGTCGTCCCATGCCACTTTCCTCTCACCAAGCGGCACAAGAATCCAGAAATCCACCTCTACTCAACCCGGAGCACACCAAGCGACCCATGTTGATGTCTGCAGCAGGTGCAGGCTAAGCATGGAAACCTCCTGATGTTCCTTGTCGCCGTCGGGATGGTGCCGGCGCCGCCGTAGAACAGGTCGGTGTTGACGGAGTTTCAGTGCTCCACGACCTGCAGGCCCTCGTGGATCTCGCGGCGCAACTCCGGGGCGGCGACGTCGCCGTCGCGGACGAACTGGCCGACACCCTCGAACAGGCCCAGTGGTAGTCACCACCGATTGCTCATACTCGTCCAGTACGCCGGTATTGTCATCGCTGGCGGAGGCAAGAGATGCTGGGCGAGTGAGGGGTGCGGGCGGCGGTGGCTCGCCAAGGCGCTCGATCGCGCTGGCGACCTTGCTGGTCGGAGTCGCCACAGGGCTCGTGGGCAACCTGGCCACTGACACGATCACAGTACGGGCTCCGTGGTGGACGCCCACCACCTGGACGGCGACTGGCCTGCTCGTGCTGGGCGCCATGGGGCTGCTCGTACTGCAGGCTCGAACGGCGAGTCTCCAAGACCGGGCGGCCGCACTCGATCATGCGGTGGAGGCCTTGCGGCGACGGCTGGAAGAGCAGTACGCGTATGAAAGCGTCCTGCGCCGGCTGCGGCAGCCCCTCCCGATTCAGGTGCGGTGGATCTCGACGGCACGACCCATCGCCGCAGCTCGCGACGTCGTCATGGACCCTGCCGCCGCGGCATCCGCCTCCCCTGCCGCTACCTGGGCCGAGAAACCGTTGGCGGGCGCCACCAGCCAGATCGTGGAGCGCTATCGAAGCCTGACGCACCGGCAACTGGTCATCATCGGCGAGCCCGGCGCCGGCAAGAGCGGCCTGGCTCTGCTGCTGGCCCTGGGCCTGCTCGAAGAGGCAGTGGAGGGCGAGCCCGTTCCGGTGCTGATCACCATGTCGGCCTGGAGCCCTCAGCAGGAGGATGGCCGCAAAGTCCGGCAGGAGAGCTTTGAGAGCTTCGCGGCGCGTTACCTGACCCAGACCTACCCTGACGTCCTCGGCACGGTACCCGAAGGCGGCCTCTGGGCGGCCGAGCAACTCATCAAGCAGGCACGCCTGCTGCTGATACTCGACGGGCTGGATGAGATGCCCGCTCACCAGCACGCGCCGGCACTGCGCAGATTGGACGACTACGCTGCGCTGGGACGACCGCTGGTGGTCACCAGCCGCATCCGCGAGTACGAACAGGCTGTCCGCGATCATCAGCAACTCATCTCGCGAGCTGCGGTCGTAGAGTTGCAGCCGGTCGGCATCGACCAAGCGATCGAGTACCTCTCCCATCCGGAACCGGCTTACCCACGCTGGGAGCCGGTCTTCACATACCTTCTCGCTCAGCGAGACAGCGCCCTCGCCCGCGTCCTGTCGACTCCCCTCATGGTCTCTCTTGCCCGAGCCGCCTATCAGTCGCCCAGCACCGATCCGGCGGAGCTGACTCGCATCCCTGGCGAAGGGGAGATCCGCGCCAGTTTGATAGACACCTACATCACCGGTGTCCACAACCCTGCCCCGCCCACACCGCCGGGACACAAACCTCCCAACGTCTGCCCTGCACACATCGCCCGTCGCTACCTGGAAACTTTGGCCCTGCAGCTTCACCTGTCGGGCACAGTGGAACTGCTTTGGTGGCAGCTGCGCGCCGACTTGTTCACCCATCGGCCCTACCGGGCGCTCTTCTGCCTGGCGAGCCTGGTATGCGTGCTCGTGGCCGGCGCGGCGGCCACGATGATGGGCCTGATGTCCGCTGTATGGATCACGATCGCCTTGGGGATCCCGCTGATCCTGGCCAGCGGCGACCGGTTGATGCCCTGGCCGACCTACGACGCGACACCGCGCTGGTACTACACCTATGGACGCATCCGGGATTTCCTCCACCAGTACAGCAGACCCCGTCGCCTGCCGATGCTCCGAGCCGGCATCGGCACGTGGTGCGGGCTGCTGACGGGGCTCATCATCGGTGATCTTCTCGAGGCGGTGCTTGGAGCGGCCGTCGCAGCGATGATCGTGCCGTTTCTGCGAGGTGATCGCATCGGGTTCGGTCCGGGATCGGCCATGCCCAAGCCGACGTTGCGTGCCCAGCACAGCGCGACGCTGTCAGCCGCAACCATGCACGCGGCTGCCGGATCCTTTCTCTTCACCGTCATCGCCACGTTCACACACTCGCCCGCACCGTGGACCACCGCCACGGTCGCGGCATTCGTCTTCGGCTGGACCGCCGCATGCCTTGCCGGCCTGTGGACCTGGCTGGCCTACCGCGCAACCCATCTGCGACTGGTCATCCGCCGACGCCTGCCGCTACGTCTCAACGCCTTCCTCCAGGAGGAACTCCGTCGGGGGACGCTCCGCAGAACCGGAACCACGTGGCAGTTCCGCCACCTGATCCTTCAAGAGCATCTGGCGAGGACCATCGTGCCCGAGCATCTGACGGTCCACGCGGATCACGGACACGTGCTGGCCGGCGAGCAACTGGCAAAGCTGCTGTTGAGCAAGGGCCAGAGGGATGAGCTGTGTAGACGGGCCGATCGGGGCGATTGGCCGGCCGGCCGGGCTCTCGCAGAGGCACTGGTGGACCGCGGCGAGGTGAGCGAAGCCATCGCCTCATTGAGGCGTTTCGCGGCCCACCCCAACGGCTACATCGCTGGCGAGGCCTCCGATCTCCTGGTCGAGGTGCTGCTGCAGCACGGCCGGGTGGACGACGCGATCAGTCTGCTGGCGGCGCAAGTTGCGCATGGCCGTTCGACCGTCCTGGAGCGACTGGCCGACGTACTGGTAGGGCAGGACCGGGCGGAAGACGCCATCGCTCTCTTGCAGGAGTACGCCGACCGCGATGATCCACCGACATCGGGGGAGTGGCGGATCTCCTATCTCGCTGAGCGGCAGTTGGTGAAGCTCCTGGCGGAACGCGGGCGGGCGAACGACCTGCGCGCTCGTGTCGAGCATGGCAGCATCCTCGCGGTCGAGCAGCTGGCGAAGCTACTGAGCGACGCCGGCGCAGCAGAGGAAGCCATCGCGCTGCTCCGCGCGCACGTCGAGCGCGCCAATGTGATCGTCCTGACTCAACTGGCCGAATTGCTGGCGGCCCAAGGCCGCAGGAAGGAAGCCATCGCCCTGCTCCGGCCCCACGCCGTCAATCCCCAGCTACTCTGGCTCGCCCACAATCCCCTGGCGAAGCTGTTGGCCGATGAGGGTGACCTCGAAGAAGCCGGCGCCGTTCTTCGCGAGCAGATCAGGTCCGGATGGGAGGTGTCGACCGCCCGTACGGACCTGGCCGCGCTTCTCGTGCGCCAGGGACAGGTGGAGGAAGCCATCACGATACTCAGCGAAGGACTCAAGGCTGGAGCCGGGCTCTCCACCGCCATCGAGGACCTTACCAAACTGCTCGTGCACCAAGGACAAATTGAGGAGGCCATCACCATGCTCCAGCACCGCGTCGAGCGTGGTGACGACTGGAGCGCGTACGTTGCCTCCATGCAACTGGTGGACTTGCTGCTGGGCCAGGGCCGTACTGAAGACGCCATCGTGTCGTTGCGCGGCCAGATCCAGAACGGCGTCCTGGGGGCTGATGACCGTCTCGTGACGGTGCTCACGGATGAGGGGCGTCTGGAGGAAGCCATCGTCCTGCTGCACGAGCGGGCTGACGCGGGGGACTGGCATGCGGCTGTGCACCTGGCTGAACTGCTGGTGGTGGCGGGGCGGGTGGATGAAGCGATCCTTCTGCTTCGGGCTGCGGCCGGGCAGGGCGTCGAGGCCGCCACCGCGCTGTGGATCAGCTACGCCAGCAGCGCGACGAGAACACCTAGTGAGCCGGTTTTGAGATTCGGTGGCAGTAGCGGCAGATGCGGTCGAAGCTCTGGTCGGCGGTCTTGGTCCATCTGAACGGCTTGGCGTCCTCGTTCCAGGTCTTGATCCACTCTTCCAGGGTGGTCTTGAGCGCTTCCAGGGAGTAGAAGCTGCCGCGCTCCAGGCAGCGCCGCTCCAGCTCGGCGAACCAGCGTTCCACCTGATGGATCCAGGAGGAGTCGGTCGGGGTGAAGTGCAGCGTGAAGCGCGGGTGGGCCAGCAGCCAGGCGTGCACCACCGGCCGCCTTGTGCGTGGACAGGTTGTCGCCGATGAGATGGACCCTAGCGCTGTGGAGGACGCTGCCCGCTCCGGACCTGAACGAGCTCGACGGCGAGTACGCCGGTTACATCCCCGCCCTCCATCTGCCGCCGGAACACCTCCGGGGGACCATCGATTTCCTGTATCGGGAGATTTCCCCGCGCGGATCCTGGGGGAAAGGCGTTCAAGGCCGCCGGCGGGGCCACCAGCGAGGGATACAACGTCTTCCGGAGGCGCGCGGATGACGGCGCCGGTCAGGTCTTCCTCCGCCGGGGAAGGTTCGCCACCGGCATCGGTGAGTCGCATGTGGACGGCGGGCCCTCGCTGATGATGAGGTACGCCGCCTTCCTCAACGGCCTCGCTCTCACTGATCTCGTCGACGAGGTACGGCGCTACTCGACGGGGCTCTACGTCGCGACCGCGACCTCGCTGCCGGAGACGGGCGCCGAGCGTACCCGGCCAGATGGCTGCTTCCTGCTCGTGGGGCCGATCAACCCGTGGATCGGCGCGGACGATTGAGACGGACCCGCAATGAACGATCTTGATATCGCGGACCGCTTCGAGATCCAGCAGGCGATCGGCCGCTACTCCCACGCCTTCGACAGCGGTGACGTCGAGGGGTGGATCGGCTTGTTAGCTGACGACGGGATCTTCGAGGTCGTCCTTGTGGACCAGCCGGACTGGCGCGGCCTGTTCCAGGGCTCCGCCGAGCTTCGCCAGCTCGCGGAGTCGTCGATGGCAAGGGTCGGACACGTCCTGCACGTCGATCACTGGCGCAGAACCGAAGGCGGATGGCGGATCCAGCACCGTCTCTATCTCGCGCTGGGATACGCCGGCACGCGACAGCCCTCTGGACCGTCGGCGCCATAGGATCTGGGGAGCCTGTAAGACTGCTGTCACCCGGTACACGCGATTGTGCTAGTGCTGGTCAGAGAGTCGCAGCGGGGATCTGCGCGTGACAGATCCTCGATGTAGCCGGCGGCGATGTCGTCGGGCGGGTTGGTGTAGAGGCGCAAGTAGCGGTCGTTGGCGTGGCGGAGGCGGCGTTCGAGTTCGGCGCGGTTGTGGCCGAAGGCTTGGGAGAGCTGAAAGGCGAAGGTGTGGCGGGCGTCGTGCGGGCGCAGGGTGCCGAGCTTACGGTCGTGGTCGGGCGTCTGGGCGTCATGCAGGCGGCCTCTCGCCGACGATGGTGTTGATCGAGCGGGGTGACAGGCGGCCGTCGGGGCGGTGGGCGGCGATGGATGCGGCCGACAGGAAGAGTGCCGTCGGAGGGGTGCTGGCCGTGGCGTCGCCGGGGCGTTCGTGTTGGAGGTAGTCGGCCAGGGCGTGGCGGGCGTGGCGTCCGAGGAAGACGGTGCGGCCCTTGCCGCGTACGCCGGCCAGGCGCGCCTTCTTGGCCTGGCGCAGCCGGTCGGCCTCGGCCGGCTGCAGATGGTCCAGGTCCAGGCCGACCAGTTCGGCGCGGCGCAGCCCGGTGCCGAACAGCAGGTAGATGATGGCCCGGTCGCGTAGCGGGCGAGCGTGGGTGCGCGGGTCGGCGCGGCGGTGGCGGCGGCCCTTGAGCTCGTGGAAGGTCTCGATCCGGTCGACGATGTTCTTGACGGTGCGGACCTGGGCGGCGGCGAGTGCGCGCGGCTACGGGGCGGCCAGCGGCAGCAGCGTGACTCTCTTGGTCGGGTCGCCGTGGCGCAGCAGCCCGTCGGGGGCGTGCGCGGTGATCCAGGTGAACAGCGCCGAGACGTGCGCGAGGTGGTTGTTGACAGTCGCGGCGGCCATCGGCGCCGCCCGCCTGTCGCGGCCGCGGTTGCCTGCGGCGGCCAGGTGGTCGCGCCAGGCCGCCACCTCGCGCGGGGTGACGGCCGAGAGCCGGTCGTGCCCGAGGCCGTCGGCGAGCCAGGTGGCGAAGCGCTGCAGATGCCGGGCGATCTTGGCGGTGACCTCCGGCGAGCGGACCCCGCGCACGGCCAGGCCGAGGTAGCGCTCGATCCAGTCGGCAGGTTGTCGTCGGCCGGATCGATCCGGTCGGGGAGCCCGACCACCTTTCGTGAAGTGACTTCGGCGCGATCCGGCCCGGCGGTCGAGGGCGGCGAGCTGGGGGTGGAGGACGGTATGCGGCCAGGTTACTTCACGGAAGGGTCATTTTCTGAAGAGAAGTGGCGCGGCGAGTTCCGGAGCCCGTCCTTAGCGTAGCTACCCGGCAGTAGAGTCCTGGGCCCCCAGAACGACCTCGCACAGCGAAAACCCCGGCCCATTGGACCGGGGTTCGATGT